>NZ_DAIPZB010000001.1:161312-212198 GCF_036782435.1 Pinisolibacter sp.
CCCCGTTCTCAGGGTCGATCGCGATCGACCGCCCGCCCGTTCTCGAGGTCGATCGAGATCGACCGAAGGAGTGAACCATGTCCGACGTCGACGCGCTCAAGGCCGAGATCAAGAAGCTCTCGGCCAGAGCCACCAACGCCAAGATGAACCTGCACGACCTCTCCGAGGAACTGCCGGTCGCCTGGCAGACCATCATGGAGGTCGCGCAGGCGACCCACGACGCCTATGCCGAACTCGACGCGGCGCGGGCGAAACTGAAGAGCCTGGAGGCCGCCGCATGACCGACTTCACCACCCGCGACGGCTCCGTCTGGATGCCGGAATACCTCGTGTCGATCGACGGCGCGACCTGTATCGGCTGCGGCCGTTGCTACAAGGTCTGTTCGCGCGACGTCATGCATCTCCACGGCGTCGACGACGAAGGCGAGATCCTCGGCAAGTGCGAAGAGGGCGAGGACGAGGATTTCGACGGCGAGCTGAACCGCATGATCATGGTCGTCGATCAGGCCGGCAACTGCATCGGCTGCGGCGCCTGCGCCCGCGTCTGCCCCAAGAACTGCCAGACTCACGTCGCCGCCGACAAGGTCGCCGCCTGAGACCGGGTCGGGCGGGACCCCGCCCGATCGATCCCACCCTCGCCCTCTCGATCTCGCTCGACCGGAGCTTCGCCATGCCCCACCGCCTCCAGTCCCGCCTGATGGCCGGTCTTCGGCCGACGTGCGACGCCGAGGAGATCTTCGACGCCCACGTGCTCGCCTGCGTGCTCGCGGCGGCGGCGGCCGAGGTGGCGGACGGGGAGGGCGATCTCGCCGCCGCGACGGGGCTCGACGCCGCGATGCTCGAAGCGGTGACCGACCATTGGTTCCCCTTCACCGATGTCGAATGGAGCTTCGGCGCGCCCCTCGCCGCACCGGTTCCGGAGGCGGAAGAGGAGATGCTGCGCGATCTCCTCGACGCCCACCGCCGGCCGTCGGCGGCCCGCGGCGTCGGGGCGACGGCGGTGGCGTCGTGGACGACGGCGGCCGACGTCGGGGCGCTCCTGGCGCGCCTGATCGCCCGCCGGGCGATGCGGCCGGATCACCTGTGGCAGGACCTCGGCCTCTTCGACCGTTCGGAACTCAACCGGCTGCTCGCCCGCCATTTTCCGACGCTGCACGCCGGCAACACGTCGAACATGAAGTGGAAGAAGTACTTCTATCGCAAGCTCTGCGAAGCCGAGGGCTTCACCCTTTGCACCGCGCCGTCCTGCGCCGCGTGCAACGACTTCGCCGCCTGTTTCGGGGCCGAGGACGGCGAGAGCCGAATGGCCGCCGCCCGCCGCGTCGTCGACCTCGGTACCGCCGCGATCGCGGCGGAGTGAGCGACCTCCGGGTGCGGGTGAGAATCGGGCCGCGGCGAGAATTTCGTCGCCGTTGTCCGCAATTGCCGAGCCGAGTTTCGCGCTTTCTTCATGGAGGCGCGCCATGGTCTCGCCATGACGGACGCAACCTCCGCTTCTCCGGTCCCGACCGGACTCGCCACAGATCGCCTGCGCTTCGACGAGCCGCTGACCTGGTCGGCGCGGATTCTTCTCGCCGGCTTCGGCGCGGCGACCTTTCTGGCGCCGTGGGACCTGCTCGTCCGGCCGGGTCATGCCTTCGAACTCGGCAAGGTGCCGTTCTGGTTCATCTCGGCCGGGGCGTTGGCGGTCGGCCTGCCGTGTCTGGTCGCGGCGCTGCTCGGTGTCTCGCGCAGCGTCGAGGTCGACTTCGATCGACGCCTGATCGTCGAACGCGGGCGCGGCGGTTTCGGCATCGTCTTCGACCGCAGCAGGCGCGTCGCCGATCTCGTCGGCGTCGAGGTGGTCGAGAACGCCTGGAGCGACGGGCCGTCGGGTTGGGAGGTCGAGGCGCGTTTCGGCATCGGCCGTCCTTGGCGCCTGTCGTGCCATCGCGATCGGGCGAGCGCGGAGGCGAAACGGGACGAGATCCGCGCACGGCTCGCCGCCGCAGCGACGCGGCAGAGACCCGACATCGCAGACGCGACGACGACCTGAGAGGCGACGTCGTCGCTCTTCCGACATGTCGCAAAGGCGCCCCTGTCGGATTCCGGACAGCCCTCCGAAATGAAAAGGCTCGCGATGTCAGTCACATGGCGTCTGGCACGCGGCTTGCGAAACCCTTCTCGACCAACTCGAGCAGGAGGGTTTCCTCATGATCCAGCTCACCGACAGTGCCGTCACCGCGGTCAAGACCGCGCTCTCCCGCGCCACCCGTCCGGCCGAGGGCCTGCGCATCATGGTCGAGGCGGGCGGCTGCGCCGGCTTCAAATACATGATGGGCCTCGAGGCCGAGATCCGCGACGGCGACGCCGTCATCGACCAGGGCGGGGTCAAGCTCTTCGTCGACGCCAATTCCCAGGCGCTGGTCTCCGGCATGACCGTCGACTTCGTCACCGGGCTCGAGAGCTCCGGCTTCGTCTTCGACAACCCGAACGCCACCGCGAAGTGTTCGTGCGGCAAGTCGTTCGGCTGATTTCCCTGACGCGTAGGAGCACCGGCCCATGTGGGACTACACGGACAAGGTCAAGGACTACTTCTTCAACCCCGTCAACGCCGGCGTGCTGGAGCATGCCAATGCGGTCGGCGAGGTCGGCGCCATCTCCTGCGGCGACGCGCTGAAGCTGATGATGCGGGTGAACCCCGAGACCGAAGTGATCGAGGCGGCGAAGTTCCAGACCTTCGGCTGCGGCTCGGCCATCGCCTCGTCGTCGGCGCTGACCGAGATCGTCCTCGGCAAGACGCTCGAGGAGGCGCTGCGGATCTCCAACCAGGACATCGCCGACTTCCTCGGCGGCCTGCCGCCGGAGAAGATGCACTGCTCGGTGATGGGCTACGAAGCGCTGCAGGCGGCGGTCGCCGACTATCGCGGCGTCGAGTGGCGCGACGACCATGAAGAGGGCGCGCTGGTCTGCAAGTGCTTCGGCGTCGACGAGGGCATGATCGAGCGTGCGGTGCGGTCGAACAAGCTGACGACCCCCGAGCAGATCACCCATTACACCAAGGCCGGCGGCGGTTGTCTCACCTGCTTCGAAGGCATCGAGGCGGTGCTGGCGCGCGTCAACGAGGAGATGGTGGCGGAAGGCCTGATCTCCTTCGACGAAGCCTACCGGGTCGGCGCGATGGATGCTCGGACGATGAAGCAGAAGACCCGGCCGAAGGGCGCCGAGACCCCGAACGTCGAGCCGAAGCCGATCATCGCCCTCGCCGACCTCGAACGCGCCGCGGCCGGTACGATCGTGCTCGAGCGGCCGATCGAGGCTCCGCCGGCCCCGGCCGCCACGGCGCCGCGGCTCACCACGATCCAGAAGATCAAACTGATCGAAGAGACGCTGGCGAGCATCCGCCCATATCTGAAGCTCGACGGCGGCGACTGCGAACTGATCGACGTCGACGGCAACAACGTCGTCGTCAAGCTCTCCGGCGCTTGCGTCGGCTGCCAGCAGGCGTCGCTGACGATCAACGGCGTCCAGGAGAAGCTGATCGCCGCGACCGGCCTGCCGCTGAGGGTGGTCCCGGTGAAGTGAGGCGGCGAGGGGTGGGGCTCGCCTTCGGCTCGCGCCCCCCTCATCCGCCCCTCCGGGGCACCTTCTCCCGCGAGGGGAGAAGGGGGAGACCGCGGTCGGCTTCCGAGCCCGCCGCGACGGCTTTCGAAATCCGACGACCTCACCGAGGAACGTCTGCGCCGATCGCAGCCGCCCTCCCTTCTCCCCTCGCGGGAGAGGGTGCCCGAAGGGCGGATGAGGGGGCGCGGCGGCAGCGGCTTCGAGCGAACAAGACGATCACGAGGAGAAATCCCCATGACCACCCCGGTCTATCTCGACAACAACGCCACCACGCGCTGCGACGAGGCCGTCGTGGAGGCCATGCTGCCGTTCTTCACCGAGCAGTTCGGCAATCCCTCCTCGATGCACGCCTTCGGCGCCCGCGTCGGCGGCGCGGTGAAGAGCGCCCGCGCCCAGCTCCAGAGCCTGCTCGGCGCCGAATTCGATCACGAGATCGTCTTCACCGCCGGCGGCACCGAGAGCGACAACATGGCGATCCTCTCGGCGCTGGAGATCTCGCCCGATCGCGACGAGATCATCACCTCGGCGGTGGAGCATCCCGCCGTCCTGTCTCTCTGCGGCCACCTCGAGAAGACCCGCGGCATCAAGGTCCACGTCATCCCCGTCGACGGCCGGGGCCTGCTCGACATCGCCGCCTATCGCGCCGCGCTTTCGGAGAAGACCGCGATCGTCTCGATCATGTGGGCGAACAACGAGACCGGCACGATCTTCCCCGTCGCCGAACTCGCCGAACTCGCCAAGGAGGTCGGCGCGCTGTTCCACACCGACGCCGTCCAGGCGGTCGGCAAGGTGCCGATCGATCTGAAGTCGACGGTCATCGACATGCTGTCGCTCTCCGGCCACAAGCTGCACGGCCCCAAGGGCATCGGCGCGCTCTACGTCCGCCGTGGCACTCGCTTCCGCTCGCTGATCAAGGGCGGCCACCAGGAGCGCGGCCGTCGCGCCGGCACCGAGAACACCCCCGGCATCGTCGGCCTCGGCAAGGCCGCCGAACTCGCTGCCCTCCACATGGCGGACGAGGAGACCCGCGTCGCGGCCTTGCGCGATCGGCTGGAGAAGGGCCTCCTCCAGCGCGTCCCCAACTCGTTCGTCACCGGCAATCCGGCCGAGCGCCTGCCCAACACCTCGAACATCGCCTTCGAATACGTCGAGGGCGAGGGCATCCTGCTTTTGATGAACCGCGAGGGCATCGCCGCCTCGTCCGGCTCGGCCTGCACCTCCGGCTCGCTCGAGCCGAGCCACGTGCTGCGCGCCATGAACATTCCCTACACCGCGGCGCACGGGGCGATCCGCTTCTCCTTCTCCCGCGACAACACCGACGCCGACGTCGACCGGGTGCTCGAGGTGATGCCCGGCATCATCGAAAAGCTGCGCGCGCTCTCGCCCTTCTGGCAGGGCGCGAACGAGGCGCCGGCGACCTTCAACCCGGTCTACGCCTGAACCCGAGGGGTGAGCCCATGGCCCGCGTCCACCTCAACGACACGACGCTGCGCGACGGCGAGCAGGCGCCCGGCGTCGCCTTCTCGACCGCCGAGAAGGTCGAGATCGCGGAAAGCCTGGCGCGCGTCGGGGTCACCGAGATCGAGGCCGGGACGCCGGCGATGGGGGCGGACGAGATCGAGGCCATCAGGGCGATCGTCGCGGCGCAGTTGCCGCTCGACGTCATGGCCTGGTGCCGGATGACCGACGCAGACCTCGACGCGGCGAAGCGCGCAGGCGTCGGAACCGTCAACCTGTCGATCCCCGCCTCCGACGTGCAGCTCGCCGCCAAGCTCGGCATCGATCGCGCCGAGGCGCTGCGGCGCATCGAGCGCTTCGTGCCGAAGGCGCTCGACACGGGGTTCCGGGTGGCGATCGGCTGCGAGGATGCCTCGCGCGCGTCGCTCGATCATCTGAAGGCGGTGCTCGCCACCGTCGAGCGCCTCGGCGCATTCCGGGTGCGGCTCGCCGACACCGTCGGCGTCCTCGATCCCTTTTCCACCCACGACATGATCGCCCGCCTCGTCGCCGAGACCGATCTGGCCCTCGAGATCCACACCCACGACGACCTCGGGCTGGCCACCGCCAATGCACTCGCCGCCATCCGCGCCGGCGCGACCCACGTCTCGGTGACGGTCGGCGGCATCGGCGAGCGCGCCGGCAATGCGGCGCTCGAGGAACTGGCGCTCGCCTGCGATCGGCTCGGTCATCGGACCGGCGTCGATCTCACCCAGCTCTGCGATCTCGCCGCCGTGGTGGCGACGGCTTCCGGCCGGCCGATCCATCCGCAGAAGGCGGTCGTCGGTGCCGACGTCTTCACCCACGAGTCGGGCCTCCACGTCGCCGGGCTCCTGTGGAACCGCGACACCTACCAGGGCGTCGACCCGCGCGGCCTCGGCCGCGACCACGGCTTCGCCATCGGTAAGCACTCCGGACGCACGGCGATCGCGCACGCGCTGGCCAACCGCGGCATCGATCTCGACGACCGCGTCTATCCGCGGCTGCTGACGCGGGTGAAGCGCTGGGCGGTCCGCCACAAGCGGCCGATGCCGATCGAGGTGCTGGTCGAACTGCACGACGATCTGATCGAGGACGAGGGGCACACGATGACCCTCGGCGTCTTCGGCTGGGGGCGAGTGTGAGCGATGGCGCCGGCGAGGAGCGACCGATGACGATGGTGGAAACCGGCCCGGCCGTCGCGCCCCTCGCGGCACGGCCGACGAGCGTGACGCCTTCGGTGTGGGCGATGATCCGCGAGGACGTCGCCTGTGTGAAGGCGCGCGACCCGGCGGCCCGTTTCACCGCCGAGATCGTGCTCACCTACCCCGGCGTCCACGCGATCATCTGGCAGCGGCTGGCGCATGCCCTGTGGGTGCGAGGGCGGCGCTTTCCGGCGCGGTTCCTGTCGTGGCTCGGCCGATTCCTCACCAATGTCGACATCCATCCCGGCGCGACCATCGGCCGGCGCTTCTTCATCGATCACGGCGCCGGCGTCGTCGTCGGCGAGACCGCCGAGATCGGCGACGACGTGACCCTCTATCACGGCGTCACCCTCGGCGGCGTCTCCTGGGCCCCGGGCAAACGCCACCCGACGCTCGAGAACGGCGTCCTCGTCGGCGCGGGCGCCAAGATCCTCGGGCCGATCACGGTGGGGGCGGGCGCACGCATAGGTGCCAACTCCGTCGTCATCGACGACGTGCCGCCGGAAACCACCGTGGTCGGCATCCCCGGCAAGATCGTCAAGGCCTCGGCCGACCGCCGCCGCATCGCCGGGCGCATCGACCTCGAACATCATCTGATGCCGGACCCGGTCGGCGAGGCCATCGCCGCGCTGGTCGACCGCATCGAATTCCTGGAGATGCGGCTCGCCCGCCTCGCCGGCGATCGCGAACCTTCGGTCGCCTTCGAGGTGATGCCCGCGCGCATGACCTCCACCGAGACCGGGAGCCCCGCCGACGCCGACGGCGCCGGCCCCTCCGATGCCTCCTCAGCCCAAGGGAGCCGGCCATGACCGAATCCGTCTCGTCCTGCGATATCTCCAACGCCGTGGTGGTGAAGGATATTCTCGCCCGCCTGAAGCAGTGCTCGTCGGCCGAGGACTTCTTCACCGAGCTGAAGGTCAAGTTCGCACCCGAGGTGCTCGCCCCGGCGCGCCTCCACATCCTGAAGCGCATGGGCCAGTATCTGGCGAGCGAGGATTTCGACGACATGCCCGACCGGGTGGTCGCCGCCCGCGCCCGCACCTTCCTCGAACGCGCCTACGACGACTTCGTCACCTCGTCGCCGCTCAAGGAGCGGGTGTTCAAGGTCCTCAAGGACCACGATCCGTCGCGCCCGGTGAAGCCGGGAACGGCTTTCGTCGATTTCGACGAGATCCTGAACCCGATCGAGAAGTGAAGGGTAGTCACGGATCGCATATTCGGCCTCTTCTGCGTCATCGCCGGGCTCGGCCTGGTGCTCTCCGGTTCGTTCTGCGCGCGACCGCGCGCTCTTCCTTCTCCCCTTGCGGGAGAAGGGAAGGCCGCGGAGCGACGCCGTGAACGACTGCGCACCATTGCCATGAGCCGCAGGCGAATTGCACCTGTGGTGTGCTCCGTCTCGGGCCGACGACCACGGGCGACGTCCGAAAGGGATCGCCCAGGGCATTCGGGTTCGTGGTAACGGTGCAATTCGCTTCGCTCTTTGCACCCTACCGCGCCGAGGATAGAGGTGGGGCTCTCCTCCGCTCGGAGTCTCATCCGTGTCCACCGACGGCACCCACCGTTTCGCCACCGCCTTCGGACCCGTCGCCGTCGCGTGGACGGCGCGGGGGCTCTCGCGCGTGCGCCTACTCGAACTGGAGGCCGGGGGTGACACGGTGGGCGAGCGGGCTCTGCCGCCGGTCGCGGCGGAAGCGGTGCGGCTGCTCACGGCCTATTTCACCGGCGCAGCCGTCGACTTCTCCTCCCTCTTCCTCGACCACACCGGCCTCTCGGCGCTCGACGTCGCGATCTACCGCGAGCTTCGCCGCATACCGCGCGGCGCCACCGTCACCTACGGCGAACTCGCCGCCCGCGCCGGAGCGCCGGGCGCGGCGCAGGCGGTGGGCGGCGCGATGGCGCGCAATCCGTGGGTCATCGTCGTGCCGTGCCACCGGGTTCTGGCGGCTGGCGGGGCACTCGGCGGCTTCTCGGCGCCGGGCGGCGTGCGCACCAAGCGCAAGCTGCTCAGGATGGAAGGCGTCGACCTCGACGGCGGCGCGCCGATGTTGCCGGGGCTCCTCCCCGAGGAGTGAGCGGCCGCGAACAGCGCTGTCGGCTTTCCGACACGCCCGACACGAATGTCTCGCCCGGCGCAGCGGCGACGATTCTTCGCAAAATCGTCAACCATCTGACTTTTCGTCGGAATTCCGCTTGGCACGGCCCGTGCTCAAGGACATCCGAGGCCGGCTGCGATCCAGACCGGCGTGGATTTCCGAGGAGGGGCGACATGCACATCGTCGTCTGCATCAAGCAGGTTCCGGATAGCGCGCAGATCCGCGTGCACCCCGTGACCAACACGATCATGCGTCAGGGCGTACCGACCATCATCAACCCCTACGACCTCTTCGCGCTCGAAGAGGCGCTGCGCCTGCGCGACACCCACGGCGGCGAGGTCACGGTGCTGACCATGGGCCCGCCGATGGCCGAGGACTCCTTGCGCAAGGCGCTGACCTACGGCGCCGATCGCGCGGTGCTGCTCACCGATCGCTTCTTCGCCGGTTCCGACACGCTCGCCACATCTTACGCGCTCGCCGCGGCGATCGCGAAGATCGGTGAGGTCTTCGGCGAGCCGGAGATCGTCTTCACCGGCAAGCAGACCATCGACGGCGACACCGCCCAGGTCGGCCCCGGCATCGCCAAGCGGCAGAACCTGTTGCAGCTGACCTACGTCTCGAAGATCCGCGAATTGAAGCTCGACGCCGGCAAGATCACCGTCGAGCGGCGCGCCGAGGGCGGCATCCAGGTGCTGGAGACCAGGCTGCCGGTGCTGATCACCATGCTCGAGGGGACGAACGACATGCGCCGCGGTTCGATGGCCGACGCGTTGCGCGCCGCCCGCGCCGAGGTCGTCACCTGGTCGGCCAAGGACGCCGGTATCGAGGACATCCTGAAGTGCGGCCTGCGCGGCTCGCCGACGGTGGTCAAGCGCGTCTTCGCGCCTTCGCCGCGCGCCGAGAAGGCCGAGCAGATCGAACTGCAGCCGGCGGCGATCGACACCGCCGACGCGCTCATCGCCGAGATCTTCGGCCGCCTGCCGGCGCTCGAGACCGAACTCGTCGAACTCCACGAAACGCTCTGAGGACGGGAGGCCCCCATGTCGACTGCACCTGCCGCTCCCGCCGCCGGCGGCCGCGCCGGAATGAAGAAGGAGCTTTCCGAACACTTCAAGGCCTACAAGGGTGTCTGGGTGTTCATGGAGATCGAACGCGGCGTCGTTCATCCGGTGTCGTTCGAGCTGCTCGGGGAAGGCCGTAAGCTGGCCGACCAGCTCGGCGTCGAACTCGCCGGCGTCGTCCTCGGCCCGGCCGGCGACGGGACCAACCACGCCATCGCCGAGACCTTCGCCTACGGCGCGGACCTCGTCTATCTGATGGAGGATCCCCTCCTCGCCGACTATCGCAACGAGCCCTTCTCCAAGGGCCTCACCGATCTCGTGAACACCTACAAGCCGGAGATCCTGCTTCTCGGCGCCACCACCCTCGGCCGCGATCTCGCCGGCTCGGTGGCGACGACGTTGCTCACCGGCCTCACCGCCGACTGCACCGAACTCGCCGTCGACGCCGACAAGTCGCTCGCCGCGACCCGTCCGACCTTCGGCGGCTCGCTGCTCTGCACCATCTACACGCTGAACTTCCGGCCGCAGATGGCGACGGTGCGCCCGCGCGTCATGTCGATGCCGGCGAGGCAGGACAAGCCGATCGGCAAGATCGTGTCCCATCCGCTGAACATGGCGGAAGAGGACATTGTCACCAAGATCCTGGAGTTCGTCGCCGATCGCCAGACCGGCAAGGTGAACCTCGCCTATGCCGACATCGTCGTCGCCGGCGGCCTCGGTCTCGGCGCGGTCGAGAACATGCAGCTGGTGAAGAACCTCGCCGCCGCGCTCGGGGCGGAATACGGCTGCTCGCGGCCGATCGTCCAGAAGGGCTGGATGCCGGCCGAGCGCCAGATCGGCCAGACCGGCAAGACCATCCGGCCGAAGCTCTACATCGCCGCCGGCATCTCCGGCGCGATCCAGCACCGGGTGGGCGTCGAGGGCGCGGATCTCATCGTCGCCGTCAACACCGACAGGAACGCGCCGATCTTCGATTTCGCCCATGTCGGGCTCGTCACCGACGCGATCCGCTTCCTGCCCGCCCTCACCGAGGCCTTCACTCGCCGCCTCTCGCCCCACAACCGCGACCGGCTCGCCGGCTGACGCTATCCGAGGAGATCGACCATGATCGACGAGCGGTTCGACGCCATCGTGATCGGTGCGGGCATGGCCGGCAACGCCGCCGCCTACACCATGGCCTCGCGCGGCCTGAAGGTGCTGCAACTGGAGCGCGGCGAGTATGCCGGCTCGAAGAACGTGCAAGGGGCGATCATGTACGCCTCGATGCTCGAGAAGATCATCCCCGACTTCCGCGAGGATGCGCCGCTCGAGCGCCACATCATCGAACAGCGCTTCTGGATCATGGACGATCGCGGCCACACCGCGATGCAGTACCGCTCCGACGACTTCAACGAGGACAAGCCGAACCGCTACACCATCGTGCGCGCGCAGTTCGACAAGTGGTTCTCGCGCAAGTGCCGCGAGGTCGGCGTCACGCTGCTGACCGAGACGACGGTCACCGATCTTCTGGTCGACAGCGCCGGCAAGGTGTTGGGGGTGAAGACCGACCGCAAGGGCGGCGTCATCCAGGCCGACGTGGTCGTGCTGGCCGAGGGCGTCAACGGCCTGCTCGGCACCCGCGCCGGCCTGCGCGAACCGCCGAAGCCGGAGAGCGTGGCGCTCGCCGTGAAGGAGATGCACTTCCTGCCGGCCGAGACCATCGAGAGCCGGTTCAACCTCAAGGGTGACGAAGGCTGCGTCATCGAGATGGTCGGCACCTTCTCCAAGGGCATGACCGGCCTCGGCTTCCTCTATACCAACCGCGAGAGCATCTCGGTCGGCCTCGGCTGCCTCGTCTCCGACTTCGCCGAGACCGGCATCAGCCCCTACGACATGCTCGAGGAGTTCAAGAACCATCCCTCGATCGCGCCGCTCATCGCCGGCTCCGAGTGCAAGGAATATGCGGCGCACATGATCCCGGAGGGCGGCTTCAAGGAGATCCCGCAGCTCTACGGCGACGGCTGGGTGGTGGTCGGCGACGCCGCCCACTTCAACAACGCCGTCCATCGCGAGGGCTCCAACCTCGCCATGACCTCGGGCCGCCTCGCCGGCGAAGCGATCCATCGCCTCAAGGCCGGTCGCGACGCCATGACCAAGGACAACCTGAAGCTCTACAAGGACCTCCTCGACGAGTCCTTCTTGATGAAGGATCTCAAGAAATACAAGGACATCCCCGGGTTGTTCCACACCAACTCGAAGAACTTCTTCATGTCCTATCCGCAGCTGATCAGCCAGGCGGCGCAGACCTATCTGCGCGTCGACGGCACGCCGAAGCTGGAGAAGGAGAAGTCGACGATGCGCGCCTTCATCGCCAAGCGCTCGCGCCTCGGCCTGATCTCCGACGCGGTGAAGCTCGCCTTCGCCTGGCGGTGAGGATGGGGCGGGCGGACCGGCCGCCCCTCGCACGGCTCCGCACACCGGCCTTTCGCCGGCCCCCTCTTCCTTCTCCCCTCGCGGGAGAAGGTGCCCCGCAAGGGCGGATGAGGGGGCGCCGCGAAGCGGCAACCGGATCGAGACGGCGAACGCCGAGCGTCGGGGAGAGGCCCAGACCCCACATCCGGCCTTCGGCCACCTTCTCCCGCAAGGGGAGAAGGGAAAGCCGGGCAGGGGAATCGCATTTGGGATGGGGGGCGGCTGCCGACACGGCGTCCGTTCGCTCGACCGGCGGCGCCCGGTGCGTTCCCTCCCCCCTGGAGGGGGAGGGACAGGGAGGGGGGGGCAGGGCGCCCCCTCGAATTCGGAGTTCGAAGCAACCTCGGAGCCCCCCTCTCTGTCTCTCCCCCTCCGAGGAGGAGAGGACGACAAAGGCCGGGCTCGTCCAATTCCGCGCTCACCGCCAAATGCGATTGCCCTGGAAAGACGGGGCGGCTCGAGAGCAACCGGCACGGAACTCGCATGAGAGACGATGGACCGGGCCTCCCGGTCCGAAACCCGACAATCCCTGCGGCTCCCGTGTCGGACACCGGACCCGCGCCCGGCATCGGAGGACGGAACCATGACGGTCGCCATCGAGACCCGCGTCGAGGACAAGCTCTACCAGAACCGCTATCTGGTCGACGCCGGCCGCCCCCACATCCGGGTGCTGCCACACGACAAACCGAGCCCGCGGCTCCTGTCGCTCACCCGGGTGTGCCCGGCCAAGTGCTACGAGGAGAACGACAAGGGCCAGGTCGAGATCACCCCCGACGGCTGCATGGAATGCGGCACCTGCCGGGTGCTGTGCGAAGCCTCGGGCGAGATCGAGTGGAACTATCCGCGCGGCGGCTACGGCGTGCTGTTCAAGTTCGGCTGAGGCGGCCCCGATCGCTCGGCTCTTCGGACGGCCGGTGGGCCGTCCGGATCTCTCGGTCTTCGATCAGGTCAGATCGACCAGGATCTTGCCGACGTGGGCGTCGGCCTTCATCCGTGCGAAGGCGGCCGGCGCTTCGGCGAGAGGGAAGCGGCTGTCGATCATCGGATCGATGCCGTCGACGGTGATGGCGCGCAGCATCGCCTCGAAGGCCTCGCGGTCGCCGCAGGTGATGCCCTGCAGGCGGACCTGCCGCATCACCGCCAGCGACAGATTGAAGGTGGCGAAGTTGCCGCCGAGGACGCCGATCAGCGCCACCGTGCCGCCGGGGCGGACGCAGCGGATCGACTGGTCGAGCGTCGAGGCGCCGCCGATGTCGACGACGAGATCGATACGGCCGCCGGGGAGATCGCGCACCGCGTTCGCCCATTTCGGCTCGGTGCGATAGTTGAGCACCTCGCTCGCCCCGAGCCGGCGCATCACCGCGGCGCGTTCCGCCGACGAGGTGAGCCCGAAGACCCGGGCGCCGGCCGCCACCGCGAACTGCAACGCGAAGAGGGCGACTCCGCCGGTGCCCTGGATCAGCACGGTGTCGCCGGGACGCACCCGGCCGAGATCGACGATCGCCGACCAGCCGGTGAGCGCGGCGCAGGGCAGGGTCGCGGCGGTCGCCGTGTCGACCGTGTCGGGCAGCTTCACCACGGCTTCGGCCGAGACGATCATCCGCTCGGCGAGCGTGCCGTCGCCCCCGGGGCCGCCGAGTGCCGTGGCGAGTTTCTCCGTCGTCGGTTCGCCCGAGATCCAACCGGTGAAGAAGTGGAGGACAACCCGATCGCCCGGGACGACGCGGGTGACGCCCGGTCCGATCGCCTCGACCACCCCGGCACCGTCAGAGCAGGGGATCACCGGCAATTTCTGTTTCGGGTTGTAGGCGCCTTCGACGAGCAACAGATCGCGTCGGTTGAGGCTCGCCATCTCCAGCCGCAGCCGCACCTCGCCCGGCCCCGGTTCACCGATCTCGCGGGTCTCGATCCGCAGATTGTCGAGGCCGAAGGCGGGACATTCGAGGACACGGGTGGTCGGCATGGGAGCTCCATTCGGCGCGAGGTCGGGCGATCTCACCACGTCGCGGTGGGGAGGTCACGCGTCCTGATCAATAGGTCTCGACATGGTAGCGGCCTTCCTCGCGCATGGTCCGCCGCAGCGCGTCCCAGTGCAGGCCGGCGCCACGGCAGGCATCGGCCAGCGCCTCGTCGACGCCCGCCTCCATGCCCTTGAGGCCGCAGAGATAGAGGTGGGTCTTGCCCGACTTCAGCAGGTCGACCATGGTCGCCGCCTCGCGTCGCATCAGGTCCTGGACGTAGACCTTCGGCTCGCCCGGCACCCGGCTCCAGGCGAAATGCTTGGCGAGCAGGGCCTCGGGCACCTTCTGCAAGGGTCCGAAATAGGGCAGCTCCTCCGGCCGACGCGCCCCGAAGAACAGCACCATCCTGCCCGGCGCGCCCGGTTGGGTGCGCCGGCGCCACTCGGTCATGCCGCGGAACGGGGCCGAGCCGGTGCCGGTGCACACCATGACGATGTTGGCCGACGGGTCGTCCGGCATCAGGAAGGTCGCCCCGAACGGTCCGGTGACGGCGACCTTGTCGCCCTTCTTCAGATCGCAGACGTAGTTGGAGCAGAGGCCGCCCGGCACCCGCTTCACCGTCAGCGACAGGTTGTTGTGGTTCGGCCGCTCGCCGTGGCGCGGCGAGGCGATCGAATAGAGGCGGATACGATGCGGCGCATCGTCGGCGCCGGTCCCCGGCGGGATGATGCCGATCGATTGGCCCTCGAGCACCGGGAAAGGCGTGTCGCCGAGGTCGAGGATGATGTGGCGGATGTCGGTCTCCGAATCCTCCGACGTCAGCCGGTAGGTGCCGGTGACGGTCGCCATCGCCGGCTTGGCGCGGTTGTAGAGGTTGACCGAGGGCTTCGACGCCGAGCGCGGCGCCACCGACTTGCCGCCGGCGCCGCCGTGGGCGGCCGCGATGATGGCGTCGACCTCGTCCTCGATCGCCTCGAAGGCGCCGAGGGAAGCCCCGCCGAGATCGGGCTGCGCCGGCAACTCCTGCCAGCCATGCTGCTCGTCGACCGGCCACGGTGCGGTGACCATGCGCCAGTTGTCGACCGCGCCGGTGGGGCAGGGGGCGATACAGGCCATGCAGAAATTACAGATGGAGGCGTCCACCACATAGTTGTCGTCGCCATGGGTGATGGCGTCGATCGGGCACATCTCCTCGCAGGTGTTGCAGCGGATGCAGATCTCGGGGTCGATCAGGTGCTGCTTGACGACGGCGGGGGCGTTCATGAGTGGCTCCGGAGAGGGGCTGCAGTGGTGGGCCGGGTTGGTGGGGCGACGGGACGGGATCAGGGATGCCGGATCGTACCGAGTGGACGTCCAGTGCCCCCCCCTCTCTGTCTCTCCCCCTCCAGGGGGGAGAGGACGCAGGAGGAGAGGGCGTCCGCATCTCGGGACATCAACACGGAACAGAGCCCGTGAAGCGCGAGTGGATTGCCCCATCGTCCCCTCCCCCCTGGAGGGAGAGGGGGCTGGAGCTGGCCGCGAAGAAGACTCTCGCGGTCATGACCCGCTCCCCGCTCGCTGGAGTGAAACGAAACCACCGATCGCCCGCCTTTCGACGGGCGAACGAACCGGCCTCGTCACGCCGCGATCTTCACGTATTCGAAGTCGCCCGGCTTGTTGTCGATGCCGACCTTGGGCGGGTTGATCCAGCCGGCGTAGCGGCCCGGCTCCAACTCCTGCTTCATCAGTGTGTTCAGGAAGGCGAGGTCGTCGCGCGACGGCAGATAGTCGTCCTTCTTGGCCGCCCAGTCGGCGTCCGACAGGATGATGCCCTTCGGCGTCGCCTGCATCGGCGCGAACTCGCCGATCTGCCGGTTGAAGGCCTGATGCGGCAGCTCCAGGCGGAAGTCGATGCCTTCCTTCTGGATGATCTTGTTCCAGCGCTCGACGCCCTTGGCGCAGTCGGCGGAATAGTCGTCGCGCAGGCGCATGTTGAGGGCGGTCAGCGCCGGCACGTGCTCCTCGACGATCTTGCCGTCGATGAACTTCATCACCGGATAGGTGGCGTCGGTGAGCTGGTGATCGTCTTCGATCTTGGTCTCGCCGAAGCGACCCTTGAGGCCGGCGTTGTAGTAGTTGGCCGAGTTGGTGGAGATCTCCGCGCCGAACAGGTCCAGCGTCAGCGGATAGTGCATGTGCAGCTTCTTCTGGATCAGCGGCAGGTCGATGACGCCGAGTTCGCGGATCTTCGAGATGTCGTTCGGGTCGGTGATGCCGGCGGCCTTCATCGCCTGACAGGTGCGCTCGATGGTGCGGCCGACGCCGGTCTCGCCGACGAACATGTGGTGCGCCTCTTCGGTGAGCATGAAGCGGCAGGAGCGCGACAGCGGATCGAAGCCCGACTGCGCGAGGGACTCGAGCTGCATCTTGCCGTCACGATCGGTGAAGAAGGTGAACATGAAGAAGGACAGCCAGTCCGGGGTCTCCTCGTTGAAGGCGCCGAGCATGCGCGGCGTCTCCTTCGAGCCGGAGCGGCGACGCAGAAGCTCGTCCGCCTCCTCGCGGCCGTCGCGGCCGAAGAACTTGTGGAGGAGGTAGACCATCGCCCACAGATGCCGGCCTTCCTCGACGTTGACCTGGAACAGGTTGCGCATGTCGTAGAGCGACGGGGCGGTGGCGCCGAGGTGACGCTGCTGCTCGACCGAGGCCGGTTCGGTGTCGCCCTGGATGACGATGAGCCGGCGAAGCATCGCGCGATATTCGCCGGGGACGTCCTGCCACGCCGGCTCGCCGAGATGCTTGCCGAAGTTGACCTTGCGGCCCTCTTCCTTCGGCGCCAGCAGCACGCCCCAGCGGTAGTCCGGCATCTTGACGTAGTCGAACTTGGCCCAGCCCTGCGGATCGACCGAGACGGCGGTGCGCAGGTAGACCAGCGCGTTCTGGAAGCCTTCCGGGCCCATATCCTTCCACCACTCGACGTAGTTGGGCTGCCAGCTCTCGAGCGCGCGCAACACCTGACGGTCGTTGGCGAGATCGACGTTGTTGGGCACCTTGGTCGAGTAGTCGACGTTGATCGTATCGGCCATCGTTTCCTCCTTGGGGGACGCTTCGGTCCCTCGTGGGTTCCGGTGTCTCGCCCGTGGCGTGGCGCACGGGCGAGGAGAAATCAGACGCGGCGCATGTCGTAGGTGGGCCTGAGACCGGTGCCGTAGCGGCGCAGCGCGCCCTCCTCTCCGACCGCGTTGGGACGCTGGAAGATCCAGTTCTGCCAGGCGGTGAGGCGCGCGAAGATCTTGGATTCCATGGTCTCCGGCCCGGCGAAGCGGAGGTTCGCCTCGAGGCCGGTGAGCGCGTCCGGCGAATAGGAGGTGCGCTCCTCGAGATAGACGCGGACCTCGTCGGCCCAGTCGATGTCGTCGAGAGCGAAGGTGACGAGGCCGAGCTTCTCGGCCTCCTCGGCCTCGATCGCCGCACCGATCTTCCCCTTCAGCGCCTCGACGCTCTCCGGGGTCGCCAGGAAGCGGTTCTCGAGCCGGGTGAGCCCGTGGCTCATCGGATAGGGGCCGAAGTTCGCCGCGGTGAGCGCCATCGCCGGCGCCGGACGGTTGTCGCCCTCGAACGAGCCGATCAGCATGTACGAGCGGTCGGCGGCGAGCACGAGTTCGCCGAGAAGCCCGGTGAAGCAGGAACCCGGCTCGACCAGCGCCACCAGAGTGCGCGAGGTGACGTCGACGCGCTTCAGCACCCGCTTCCAGTACTGGCGGATCTCGTTGACCAGCCAGTCGCCCTTGTTGGCCTCGAGGAAATCGTCCCAGGCGGCGACACGGCCGCCGTCGCCCTTCGACTTGAAGACGAAGGTGCCGATCTCGAAGGCGTTGTTCCTGAGGTCGAGGATGGCGTCGTCGAGTTCGCGAGCGATGCGCAGCACCCAGGCGTCCGAGCTCTGCGCCGCGAGATCTGCGACCGTGACGGGCGGCGCCTCGCTCGGGCCTTCGAGGGTGATCGTGGCGACGCGGCCGTCGATGTCGACGGTCACCAGCGAATAGTCGATGCCGTCGACGCGGAAGGTGCGGTCGAGCGGCTTCAGGGTGACGCCCGGGGTGGCCCCGCCGCGGGTCGAGCGCGAGGCGAATTCGGCGGCGCGGGCGGCGACCGTCTCCTCGAGCCGGGTCATCGGCACGATCTCGTCGACCAGACGCCAGTCGACGGCGCGCTTGCCCTTGATGCCCTCTTCGATGGTGCAGAAGACGTCGGCGTGGTCGCGGCGCACTTTGCGCTTGTCGACGACGCGGGTCAGCCCACCGGTGCCGGGCAGCACCGCGAGCAGCGGCACCTCGGGCAGCGACACCGACGACGAGCCGTCGTCGACCAGCATGATGTGGTCGGCGGCCAGCGCCAGCTCGTAGCCGCCGCCGGCGGTCGAGCCGTTGGCGACGCAGATCGTCTTGATGCCGGAGAATTCGGACGAGTCCTCGATGCCGTTGCGGGTCTCGTTGGTGAACTTGCAGAAGTTGACCTTGTGGGCGTGCTCCGAACCGGCGAGCATGCGGATGTTGGCGCCGGCGCAGAAGACGCGCGGCTTGGCCGAGCGCATCAGCACCACCTTCACTTCCGGATGCTCGAAGCGTAGGCGCTGCAACGCGTCGGCGAGTTCGATGTCGACGCCGAGGTCGTAGGAATTGAGCTTCAGCTGATAGCCCTCGAACAGCCCGCCGTTCTCGTCGACGTCCATGGCGAGCGTCGCCACGTCGCCGTCGAAGGAGAGCTTCCAGTGCTTCCAGCGGCTCGGATCGGTCTGGAAGTCGATGCGCGTGGCGCCGTTCGCCAGCTTGCGAGCCTCGTCGGCCATGTTTCCACCCTCGGGTCGGTTCTGAATTGGGATGAACAATAATGCACTATTGTGCACTGTCCAGTGAGAATCTTCTAAGAAGCTGCACTTTGATGCATGTTCGCGGTCGTAACGGAACCGCCTCGCGGCGGTGACCCCGACGGCCCGCGACGCGACCTTCGGGACGGGTCATCGCGCCACCTCCGGCGCACGCGAGACCGAGAGATCCGGGAAGGCGCGGAAGAAGCGCACGATGGCCTCGACGGTCGCATCAGCCGCCTCGCGATGCGGCGAATGCTTCACCCCCGCCAGGATCGTCGTGATCACCGGCGCCGGCGAAAGCTCCACCGCCGTCTCGACCTGGATGAGCGTACCGTACTGATCATCCGCCCCCTGGATCACCGCCATCGGCCGGGAGACCGTCTCCAGCGCCTCGCGGATGTCCCAGTACCGGAACGCGGGATCGAGCCAGGCATCGTTCCAACCACGGAACGCGACGTCGGCGTTCCCGTGCCAGCGCCCGAGCTTCGAGCGGAGATCGGTGGTCTCGTAGGCGATCTTCGCCTCGGCGATCGCCGCCACGCACATGTCCTCGACGAGGAAGTGCGGAGCGATCAATACCGCCGCCTCGATGCGCGGATCGCGAATCTGCCCGAGATGCACCGCGGCGATCGACGCGCCGTCGGAATGGCCGACCAGCACGCCGGAGCGCAGCCCGATGGCGTCGAGGAGGGGAGGGAGCATCTCCCGCGCCTCGCGCTGCATGTAGTCGAGCGGCCGCGGCAACTCGACCGGGTCGGACGCCCCGTAGCCGGCGCGCGAGAAGACGAAGACGCCGCAGCCCGTCGCCCGTTGCAGCCGATCGGGGAAATCCCCCCACAGCCCGACGCAGCCGAGCCCCTCGTGGAGCAGCACCAGCGTCGGCGCCTCGCTCGGCTGTGGCCCGAGATGGGCGTATTCGAGCCGCTTGCCGGCGACGTCGAGGAAGCCGCGCGCGGCGAGCATCACGGCCCCTCGCGCAGCTTGAAGCGCTGGATCTTGCCGGTCGCGGTCTTCGGCAGCGCGTCGACCACCTCGATCCAACGTGGGTATTTCCACATGCCGACGGTCTTCTTGACGTGCTCCTTGAGCCGCGTCTCGAGGTCGTCCGGATGGGCCATATCCTTGAGCACGATGAAGGCCTTGGGCTTGAGGAGCCCTTCCTCGTCGGCATGCGCCACGACCGCCGCCTCGAGCACGTCGTCGTGGCTGGACAGCGCCGCCTCGATCTCGAAGGGCGACACCCAGATGCCCGAGACCTTGAACATGTCGTCGGCGCGGCCGCAGTAGGTGTAGCGGCCGTTGTCGTCGCGCACGTATTTGTCGCCGGTCTTGGTCCAGTCGCCCTGGAAGGTCGTGCGGCTCTTGGTCCGCTGGTTCCAATAGCCGTCCGCCGCCGAGGGGCCGCGCACGTAGAGTTCGCCGATCTCGCCGGCGGCGCAGTCGTGGCCGCTGTCGCCGCGGAGGCTGAGATCGTAGCCGGGAACCGCGCGGCCGGAGGTGCCGTAGACGATGTCGCCCGGCCGGTTCGACAGGAAGATGTGCAGCATCTCGGTCGAGCCGACGCCGTCGAGGATGTCGACGCCGAAGCGACCGCGCCACGACGTGCCGATGTGCTCGGGCAGCGCCTCGCCGGCCGAGGTGCAGATGCGCAGCCGGGCCGAACCGGTCGAATGGGCGTGGCCGGGATCGTGCAGCATCGCCGCATAGAGCGTCGGCACGCCGAAGAAGATCGTCGGCTGATACTTCTCCAGGAACTCGTAGGCGACCTGCGGGGTCGGGCGTCCGGGATTGAGGATCACCGTGGCGCCCACCGACAGCGGGAAGGACAGCGAATTGCCGAGCCCGTAGGCGAAGAAGAGTTTCGCCACCGAGAAGCCGACGTCGTCCTCGCGGATGCCGAGGATGTTCTGGCCGTAGAGCTTGGCGGTCGCCATCAGCGACGTCTGGATGTGGCGCGTGCCCTTCGGCGCGCCGGTCGAGCCGGAGGAGTAGAGCCAGAAGGCGGTCTCGTCCGGGTGGGTGTCGACGGTGGCGAAGGCGTCGCTCTCCTTCGCCAGTTCGGCCGAGAAGGCGATATGCGCTCCGGCGTCGCCGCCGGCGACCAGCACGTGTTTCAGCGCCGGCAGGTCGGCGAGTAGGGTCTCGACCAGCGGCAACAGCGGCGCCGAGACGATCAGCGCCTTCGCCCGGCTGTCGGCGAGCATGTAGGCGTACTGGTCGGCGGCGAGCAGGGTGTTGAGCGGGATCGGCACCAGCCCGGCGCGGATCGCGCCGAGGAAGGCGATCGGCCAATCGACCGTGTCGAGCATGATCATCGCCACCCGGTCCTCACGGACGAGGCCGAGACGACCGAGGAGATTGCCCATGCGCCGCGTCTCGGCGGCGAGTTCGCCGTAGGTGAGGGTGCGGGCGGGGTCGATGAAGGCGGCCTTGTCGGCGCGGCCGGCGGTGAGATGCACGTCGACGAGGTCGCTGACCGCGTTGTAGACGGCGGTCTCGTAGAGCGGTTCGGTCATGAGCCGGTCTCCGGATGGAAGAGGGAAGGGGGCCCATACGAAATTCGGCTCGATCGATCCGAATTTCGTATTCCGTTCGTCGAAAGGCCTGTCGGAACAAGGGCTTTTCGACGAGTCGATTCCGGCGTCGCGAAATCGCGATCCGCCGGATCTCGTATCACGCGCCGGTGAACTCGATCGCGCCGTTCGGCAGCAGATAGAGCACGTAGGCCGAGCCGTCGGTCACCGTCGGATGGTGCGCGGTGCCGGCGCCATAGACGTACCAACCCTCGGGATGACCGTCGAAATTCGGTTCGGCGACGGTCGGCATGATCATCCCGATCTCGCCCTGCGGATGGACGTGATGGGGGCCGCGCACGCTCTCCATCAGCACCACGTCGACGGAGAACCGTCCGGCCTCGGCGCCCGGCTTGATCACCCGGCCGAACCGGATGCCGCCGTGCTCGCGCGGACAGATCCAGCCCTCGCCGTCACCGATCTCGATCAACTCGGCGATGCGGCGGAACTTCGCGCCGCTCGGCGGGAATTCGGCGTCGAGTTTCGCGGCGAGATCGTCGTCGAGCGCCGCCTCGCCGATCGCTGCGGCGATTTCGCCGATCGCGGCGGCGAATTCCCGTTGCGCCGACGTCGTGGTCTGTGCGGTCATGTCGGATGTTCCCTCCCGACCATCCTTCGCCCGAAAGCGTGGATGGAATTATAATGCACATTCACATGCCGTGGCCGATCGGTTGCCGTCAAGGGTTTCGTGTACTATTTTTCATGGCGAGGTAACGAGCACCATGACCGACGAAACGACCGAGGGTGAGAATTTCCCGTCCGATGCAACCGTGGCGGAGGCCGGCGACGGCGGTCGCGGCGTCACCGGCAGCGGCATCCGACGGACCTCGCGCGAGGCGCGGGCCGACGCCGACGAGGCCTTCCTGGTGGAGCTCGGTCAGCGTGTCAGGCGCATGCGGGCGCTGCGCGGCATGTCGCGCAAGGTGCTGGCCGGCGTCTCCGGCATCTCCGAGCGTTACATCGCCCAGCTCGAGAGCGGCCAGGGCAACGTCTCGATCATGCTGCTGCGCCGCGTCGCCGAGGCGACCGGCGCGCCGATCGAGGACCTGATCGGCGCCGAGGGCGCCGACAATCCCGACTGGCTGGTGATCCGCGATCTCTTGCGCTCCGCGACCCCCGACGTGGTCGGCGAGGTCAAGGCGCTGCTCGCCGGCGAACGGCCGACCGGGCCGCGGGTCGTCCCCGACTCGCGGATCGCCGTCGATCGGGTGGCGCTGATCGGCCTGCGCGGCGCCGGCAAGTCGACCCTCGGCCATCTGGCCGCCGAGCGCCTCGGCTGGCCCTTCGTCGAACTCAACAAGGAGATCGAGCGCGAGCACGGCTTCTCGATCACCGAGATCCTCAATCTCTATGGTCAGGACGGTTATCGCCGCCTGGAACGCGCCACCCTGAAGCGGCTGATCGACCAGCCCGGGCCGATGCTGCTCGCCACCGGCGGCGGCATCGTCGGCGAGCCGGTGACATTCGACCTCTTGCTCGCCTCGTTCTTCACCATCTGGGTGCGCACCTCGCCGGCCGAACACATGAGCCGGGTGCGCGAGCAGGGCGACCTCCGGCCGATGGCCAACGACAAGGCGGCGATGGCCGAACTCATCACCATCCTGTCGAGCCGCGAACCGCTCTACGCCCGCGCCCGCGCTCAGCTCGACACCTCGGGCGTCTCGGTGGAGGCGAGCTCGACCCGTCTCTTTTCGCTGATCCAGTCCTATTGCGCGGTCGGCTGCCCCTGGCAGTCGCGTAATCGCGGCGCCAAGGGGTGAGCGAGCCGCCGTTCGATCCTCCGGATTTCCGTGGTCGCCCGCTCGCCGATCTCTTGGCGGCGCGCGGCCTCGGCCGAGACGAGCCGGTGTGGGCGCTGCGCCTCACCCTCGATCCGCGCGACCGCTGCCCCGAACACCCCTCGCTCGAATCGCTCGTCGCCCATGGTCACGACCGGGCCTATTCGCGCATGCAGGAGGGGACCCGCCTCGGCTCGGGGCGGGCCATTCTGGTCTTCGCCGCCGAACCCGGCGGACGCGCCCGCTTTCGCGGCTTCCGCCGCTATCTGGCACGCCGGCCGGGGGTGGCGCCGGGCGATCTCGTCTACGACTACGACGTCCACGATCTCTTCCACGGCTTCATCGCGCGCTCACACCGACCGGTGTTCTACGACGCCCTCGATCTCCCCGGCCTCGACGACCAGATCGACCGACTGGTCGTCGACTGGCCGCGTCCGGCGATGATCGCGTTGCGATCGGCCGACCATTCGGACCTCCGGGTCGCCGCGTTCGCTACATGAACAATACTGCATCGTCGGGTTGACCTGAATTCGATATGAAATAAAGTGCATCTCGTCGGGAGTGGCGCGCGGGGCAGAGACCCCGGGTCCAACGATCGCGCCGAACGCTCACCTCGGGAGGGAACCGCCCCATGTCGTCGACCAGACGCGAATTTCTGTCCACCGCGCTCGCGGCCGGTACCGTGACGCTCGCCGCGCCCTTCGTGCGCACCGCGCGCGCCGCCTCCGGTCCGATCAAGATCGGCCTGCTGCTGCCGTCGAGCGGCACCTTCGCCCCGCTCGGCGAGGCCATCGCCCGCGCCGCCAAGCTCCATGTCGCCGGCAAGGGCGGTTCGCTCGCCGGGCGCGAGATCACCTTCGTCGCCCTCGACGACGAATCGGCGCCGCCCAAGGCGACCGAGCTGACCAACAAGCTGGTGTTCGGCGAGAACGTCGACGTGCTGATCGGCACCGTCCATTCCGGCGTCGCCGCGGCGATGGTCAAGATCGCCCGCGAAGCCGGGGTCACCACCCTGGTGCCGAACGCCGGTGCCGACGCCATCACCCGCGCCATGTGCGCCCCCAACATCTTCCGCACCTCCTTCGCCAACGGCCAGATCGGCTTCGCCACCGGACAGGCGATGCTCGCCGCCGGCATCAAGGAAGCGGTCACCTGCACCTGGCGCTACGCCGCGGGCGAGGAGATGGTGAAGGGCTTCAAGGAGGCCTTCGAGGCCGGCGGCGGCAAGGTCACCAAGGACATCGCCCTGCCGTTCCCGGACGTCGAGTTCCAGTCGGCGCTGGCCGAGATCGCCGCTGCCAAGCCGCAGGCGGTCTATTCGTTCTTCGCCGGCGGCGGTGCCGCCAAGTTCATCAAGGACTATGCGGCCGCCGGTCTCGCCGGTTCGGTGCCGCTGTGGGGCCCGGGCTTCCTCACCGACGGCGTCGAGAAGGCGGTCGGCGCGGCCGGTGACGGCATCCGTACCGTGCTGCACTACGCCGACGGTCTCGACAATCCCGAGAACAAGGCCTTCATCGCCGCCTTCCAGGCTGCTCACGGCATCGCCCCGGACGTCTATGCGGTGCAGGGCTGGGACGCCATGCAGGTGCTCGACATCGGCCTGAAGGCCGTCGGCGGCGACACCGCCAAGAAGGACGCGATGCATGCCGCCATGGCGGCGGCGAAGTTCGCCTCGCCCCGCGGTCCCTTCGAGTTCTCGGCCTCGCGCAATCCCAAGCAGAATTTCTATGCGCGCGAACTGAAGGACGGAAAGAACCGGATGACCGGCATGGCGGCGGCGATGCTCGCCGACAGCGGCAAGGGTTGCCGCGCCTGAGGCTTCGCCTCTCGTTCATCTCGAGACGGAGATCGCCGGCTTGCCGCCTGCGATCTCCCTCGACCGTGTGTCATCGGAACCAGGCGCGCCATGGACCTCGTCCTCGTCCAGATCTTCAACGGCATCCAGTACGGCTTCCTGATCTTCCTGGCGGCGAGCGGGCTGACGCTCGTCTTCGGCATCCTCGGCGTGATCAATCTGGCGCACGGGTCGTTCTACATGCTCGGTGCCTATATGGCGCTGACGCTGACCCAGATGACCGGCGACGTCTTCCTCGCCGTGGCGCTGGGCATTCCGCTGGCGGTCGCCTTCGGCGCGGTGATCGAATGGGCCTTCGTGCGCCATCTCTACGCCCGTGACCACCTGCAACAGGTGCTGCTCACCTTCGCCCTGATCCTGATCTTCAACGAGGTGCAGCGCATCGGCTGGGGCTCCTATCCCCATTCGGTGCCGATCCCGTCCTATCTCTCGGGGTCGATCCGCCTCACCGACACGCTCGCCTATCCGGTCTACCGGCTGGCGCTCACCGCCATCTGCGCGGCCCTCGCCGCGGCGATGTTCCTGGTGATCCAGAAGACCAAGATCGGTCGGCTGATCCGCGCCGGCGAGTCCAATCGCGAGATGACCGAGTTGCTCGGCTTCGACTCGCGCCTGCTCTACCGGGTGGTCTTCGCCGCCGGCACAGCGCTCGCCGCCCTCGCCGGCATGCTCGCCGCCCCGGTGGAAAGCGTCTATCCCGGCATCGGCGAGCGCATCCTGATCATCTCTTTCGTCGTCGTCGTCATCGGCGGCATCGGCTCGATCAAGGGTGCCTTCCTCGGCTCGCTGGTGATCGGCGTGGCCGATGCGCTCGGCAAGGTCTTCCTGCCGAACCTCGCCGGCGTCGTCGTCTACGCCATGATGGCGGCGGTGCTGGTCGCCCGGCCCGGCGGTCTCTTCGGGAGGATGGTCCGATGATCCGTCTTCCCTCGTGGCCGGTGCTGCTGCTGCTCGTCGTCGCGGTCGCCGTCTTCGCGGCGCTGCCGTGGATGGCCGGCCTCTACACCGTGAAGTTCGCCACCCGCATCCTCGCCGTCGCCATCTTCGTCATGAGCCTCGACATCCTGATCGGCGTCACCGGTCTGGTCGGCTTCGGTCATGCCGCCTTCTTCGGCCTCGGCGCCTATGCGGTGTGGTTCGTCACGCCGACGGACGACGGCGCGAACCTCCTCGTCGCGCTCGCCGCGGCGAGCGGCCTCGCCGGGCTGGGCGCCGCCGTGGTCGGCTTCTTCGCGGTGAGGACGCGCGGCTTCTACTTCATCATGGTGACGCTCGCCGCCTCGCAGATGATGTTCGCGCTGTTCCACGACACCCGCATCGCCGGCGGCTCCGACGGCGCTTCGATCGACGTGAAGCCCTATCTCGAGATCGCCGGCCGCACCGTCCTCGACTTCCAGAACCGCAACACGCTGCTGTGGTTCGCGCTCGCCGGCCTCGTCGCCGCCTATGCCCTGGTGCTCGTGCTGGTGCGCTCGCGCTTCGGCCGGGTGCTGCAGGGGCTCGCCGCCAACGAGACGCGGATGAACGCCCTCGGCTTCGACGGCCAGCGCTACAAGTGGGCCGCCTTCGTCGTCGCCGGCACGCTCGCCGGTTTCGCCGGGGCGCTCTTCGCCTCGATCGACGGCTTCGTACCGCCCGAGATCCTCGGCTGGCGCGAGTCCGGCCTCGCCATCATGATGGTGGTGCTCGGCGGCGTCGGCACGCTGTGGGGCTCGATCCTCGGCGCGGTCGTCTATTCGCTCGCCGAAGAGGTGCTGAAGAGCGGCCACTGGGTCGGCCCACTGGTGTCGGAACACTGGCCGATCGCCATGGGCGTGTTCCTCATCGCCGCCGTCCTCGGCGCGCCGAAGGGCCTCGCCGGTTTGTTCCCGGCGCGGCCCGCCCGCCCGTGGCGGGCGCCCTCCGACGCCGATCGCGCCGAAGCCGCGGCCACGACGCCGGCGCCGATGCTCGAAGTGGCGGGCCTCAGTCGCTCCTTCGGAGGTCTCTCCGCGGTCTCCGAGGTTTCGGTCGCCTTCGCTCCCAATCTCATCCATGCGGTGATCGGGCCGAACGGCGCCGGCAAGACCACCTTCACCAACCTGATCACCGGGGCGCTGCCCGTCTCCGCCGGCACCATCCGGCTCGACGGGTCCGACATCACCGGCCTCTCGGCAGCCGCCAAGGCGCGTCGCGGCATCGGCCGGTCGTTCCAGCGCACCAACATCCTGGGCAAGATGACGGTCGCCGAGAACTGCGCCGTCGCCGCGCAGGCACGTGGGTCGGCGGGGGCGAGCCGGGCGGAGGAGGAGAGGGCGGTCGCCCATGCACTCGCCGCCGTCGGCCTCGTCGATCGGGCCGATCGCGTCGCCACCTCGCTCTCCCACGGCGAACAGCGCCAGCTCGAGATCGCCATGCTGATGGCCTCCGGCGCCCGCCTGCTCATCCTCGACGAGCCGCTCGCCGGCTCGGGACCCGAGGAGACGGCGCGGCTCACCGCGCTGCTGCGCGACCTCGCCGCCGACCACACCATCCTGTTGGTCGAGCACGACATGGATGCCGTTTTCTCCTGTGCCGACACCATCTCGGTGCTGGTCAACGGTCGCCTCATCGCCCACGGCTCGCCCGACGACATCCGCCGCGACGCCGGGGTGCGCGAGGCCTATCTCGGCCGCTTCGCCGGATTGGAGGATGCCGCATGAGCCTCGCTCTCGTCGCCGATGCCCCGGCCGCAGCGGCCCGGTCCCTGCTCGAGGCGACCGCGATCGCCACCTGCCACGGCCGCACGCCCTGCCTGCGCGACGTCGCCTTCCGCGTCGGCGAAGGCGAGACGGTGAGCCTTCTCGGCCGCAACGGCATGGGCAAGACGACGCTGCTGCGCACCCTGACCGGCCTCCTCTCGGGTGGCCCGACGGCGTCGATCCGCTTCGCCGGGCGCGAGCTTTCGGGCGCGCGGCCGGCGGTGATCTCGCGCGCCGGCATCGCCCTGGTGCCGGAGGGGCGGGGCATCTTCCCCAATCTGACGGTGCTCGAGAACCTGACGCTGCCGGCCCGCCGCGGCCCGAACGGCAAGGCGGAATGGACGCTCGCCCGCGTCCTCGATCTCTTCCCCCGCCTCGCAGAACGGCGCGACAACTGGGGCGACCAGCTCTCCGGCGGCGAACAGCAGATGCTGTCGATCGGCCGCGCCCTGATGACCAATCCGGAACTGTTGATGCTGGACGAGGCGACCGAGGGGCTCGCCCCCAAGGTGCGCGACGAGATCTGGGCGACGATCCGGGCGGTGGCGGCGACCGGCATGTCGATCGTCGTCGTCGACAAGAACCTCGAGGATCTCTTCGACCTCGCCGATCGCCACGTCGTGCTCGCCAAGGGCGAGATCGTCTTCGAAGGGACGACCGAGGATCTGAAGGCGGATCCCGATCTTGTGCATCGGTGGCTCGGCGTCTGATCCCGGGCCTCACCGGCGGCGGCGGCGGCGCCGTCAACCGATGGAGCAGCGCCCGGCCGTCGTCGGTGAGCACGATGGCGTGCGAGCGGCGACCGGTGGTCGAGCGCATCCGCTCGGCGCGGCCGCGCCGCTCGGGCGCGTCGAGCGTGGCGACGAAATTCGGCCTCTGGATGCCGAGTGCCGCGGCGATCTCCCCCGTTCCGTGCGGAAAACCGGCGGTCGCGACCGCATCGGTCCTCCGCTTCGGAACTCGTGAGCCCGGTCGGACGAATGGGGGGCGACGTCCGGTGGACGGCACGTTTCTGCTCATTCTCGGCCAGGACGGCATCACGAACGGCGCGATCTACGCACGGCTCGGGATCGTGCTCGTCCCGGTCGTCTCGGAGAGATCGAGCCCGGCCGAGAAGTCGGCGCAACTCCCGTACCACCAGGATCGCCGCGCCGGATCGCTCAGACCAACGGAGCCGCGATCGGCGTCCGTGCGGCGGCCAGGCAGCAGTCGCAGAACCATTGCGCGGCGGGCGTCAGGGTGAGACCGGCACGCCGAACCATGACGATCGTCGGCGCCGGCAGGATCTCGCGCACCGGCACACGCACCAGAAGGCCGGTCCTGGTGGCGTATTCGGCGACCTGGACCGGCAGCATGCCGAGCGCATCGGAGCACAGGATCGCCATGAAGATGCTCAGCGCCGAGCGCGTCTGCATGCCGAGCCGCGGCGTCGGCAACCCGTGCGCGGCGAAGAGCGTGCCGAGCTCTTCGGCCGCTCGGTGGGTGATCGAGGTCGTCACCCATTCCGCCTCGATCAGCTCGGCGAGCGAGGTCGCGCCGGCGAGCGGGTGACCGGCGCGCCCGATCACCACCCGGGTATTGTCGAGGAGCCGCTCGACGACCAGATCGGACGACGGCGCCCGTTCCGGCTCCGGGCCGACCCAGAAATCCATCTCGCCTTCTTTGAGTTCGCCCTCGAGGGCCGGGAAGAACCCCTCGACGAGGCTCAGCCGCGCCAGCGGATAGCGGGTGCGGAAGCGCCGGATGGCGCGCGGCAGCAGAGCGAGATGGGCCGCCACCGACAGGCCGACCACGACGTTGCCGGTCCCGGCGCCGCCGATCTCCTCGGCCTCCTCCCGCGCCCGCTCGACGTCTGCGAGGATCGCCCGGGCCCGGGCGACGAAGGCCGCGCCGACCGCCGTCGGCACCACGCCGCGCGCCCGCCGTTCGAACAGGGCGGCACCGAGTTCGTGTTCGAGATCGTGGACGCTGCGGGTCAGCGCCGGTTGGGCGAGGCCGAGTTGGCGGGCGGCGGCGCGCAGGCTGCCGTGCTCGGCGATGGCGGTGATGTCGCGCAATTGGGTGAGCTTCATGTCCCCACTCTAAGCGATACGATTTCGGTATCAAGCGGATCGATCTGGTCACTATCGATCATCGCCGGCTTCGGTAAATTGCGTATGTCGAAACGACGCAATCGAAGGCGAGGAAACGAACGATGCGGGTGGGAGTCTTCCGGGACGCGGCGGGACGCGGCATGGCGATCGTCGACGCGAACGGGGTTCATCGCGGGCTGCACGAGACCGATGCCGGATACCCCGGCGGCATCGAAACGCTGATCGGGCTCGATGCGGCCGGCCTCGCCGCCGCCGCCGCGGCGCTCGCCGCCGGCACCCCCGTCGATCCGGCCGCGGTCGAATGGCTGCCGCCGCTCGCCCGCCCGGGCAAGATCGTCTGCGTCGGTCTCAACTACGCCGACCACACCGCCGAGAGCGGCTTCAAGCAGCCGGATTATCCGACCCTGTTCGCCCGTTTCACGTCCACGCTGGTCGGCCACGGCGCCCCGGTGGTGCGGCCGAAGGTCTCCGACCAGTTCGACTACGAGGGCGAACTGGTGGCGATCATCGGCAAGGGCGGCCGTCACATTCCGCGCGAGACGGCGCTCGACCACGTCTTCGGCTGGTCGATCTTCAACGACGTCTCGGTGCGCGACTATCAGTTCAAGTCGCCGCAATGGACGATGGGCAAGAATTTCGACGCCACCGGCGCCTTCGGCCCCCTGGTCGTCACCGCCGACGAACTGCCGCCCGGCGGCCGTGGCCTGGCGCTCGAGACGCGCCTCAACGGCGCCGTCGTCCAGCACGCCTCGACCGATGATCTGATCTTCGACGTCGCCTCGCTGATCGCCATCATCTCCGAGGGCATCACCCTCGAGCCCGGCGACCTGATCGTCACCGGCACGCCGTCGGGCGTCGGCGCGGCGCGCAAGCCGCCCCTGTGGATGAAGCCCGGCGACATCTGCGAAGTCGAGATCGAAGGTCTCGGCATTCTCGCCAACCGCGTCGTCGACGAGGTCGGCTGAGGGCCGCCGCGCCAACCGCACGACCGAGCGGAACGGCTCGGCGCGAAGAAGCCCGCCCGACGGGACGAAATTCAGGGAGAGTCCAGTGACCGAGATCCGCGGACGATACGTCACGCCCGGACGACCGGGCGAATTCGGGGTGCATTCGATCGACGGGTTCCGGCTGACGGTGCCGGACCTCGGCCCGGCGCAGGCCTTCTATTCCGCCTTCGGCCTCGACGTCCGGGAGGAGGGCGCGGCGCTCGGCCTCCACACCTTCGGCCACGGCCATCGCTGGGGCGAGATCGTCGAGGGCGGCAAGAAGAAGCTCTCGCATCTCTCCTTCGGCGCCTACGCCGAGGACATCGACGGGTTCCGCCGGCGCCTCGAGGATCAGGGCGTGAAACGCATCGATCCGCCGTCGGGCGTCGCGTCGGACGGCTTGTGGTTCCTCAATCCCGACGGCATGGCGATGGAGATCCGCGTCGCCGACAAGTCGTCCCCCGACGAGAAGTCGCCATTCGACGCGCGCAGCGTCGGCCCGGGCCGCCAGGGTTCGGAATCGCGCCGCACCGCCCCGCGGGTCCATCCGCGCCGGCTCTCCCACATTCTGGTCTTCACCACCGACGTGCTCGGTTCGATCGCCTTCTACGAGCGGGTGCTGGGCCTCAGGCTCTCCGACCGCTCCGGCGACGGCGTCGCCTTCATGCACGGCATGCACGGGTCCGATCACCACATGCTGGCGCTCGCCAAGTCCGGCGGTCCGGGGCTGCATCATCTCTCCTGGGACGTCGGCTCGATCCACGACATCGGCCTCGCCGCCATGCACATGGCCGACAAGGGCTACACCGAGGGCTGGGGTCTGGGGCGACACGTCCTCGGCTCCAACTACTTCCACTACGTCCGCGATCCCTGGGGGAGCCTCTGCGAGTACTCCGCCGACATCGACTACATCCCCGCCGACTTCGACTGGCAGGCGGCCGACAATCCGCCCGAAGACAGCTTCTACATCTGGGGTCCGAACCCGCCGCCCTGGCTGATCGACAACTCCGAACTGTGATCCCGATCCTCCACGCCACGGTGAGACGACGACCATGACCATCGAGACGACCGAAGTGCTGATCGTCGGGGGCGGACCCTGCGGCCTGATGCTCGCCAACGAGCTCGGCCGCCGCGGCGTCGCGGCGATCCTCGTCGACCAGAAGCCGACGACGGCCTTCAACCCGCAGGCCAACGCCACCCAGGCGCGCACCATGGAGCACTTCCGACGCCACGGTTTCGTCGAGGAGATCCGCGCCGCCGGCCTGCCGGCCGACCACCCGACCGACGTCGCCTATTTCACCCGCTACGCCGGCCACGAACTGGCCCGTTTCGAACTGCCGAGTTCGAAGGAGGCGGCGCGGCGCGTCAGAGAGGGCGATCGCTCCTTCAGTGCGGCCGAGCCGGCCCATCGTGTCTCGCAGAAGTTCGTCGAGGCGGTGATGCGCCGCCACGCCGACGCCCTGCCGGGCATCTCGATCCGCTACGGCCGTCGCCTCGTCGGTTTCCGCGAGACCGCCGACGGCGTCGAGGCGGAGATCGAACCGGTCGGCGGTGAGGGAACCCGCCGCATCGTGGCGCGCTACCTCGTCGGCGCCGACGGCCCGCACAGCCTCGTCCGCCGCGAACTCGGCTTCGCCTACGGCGGCGAGGGCGGCATCGAGCGTGACTTCATGGGCGGCAATATGCTGGCGCTCTATCTGAAGGCCCCGACCTTCTACGACGTCTGCCGCCATCCCCGCGCCTGGCAGTACTGGGCCTTCAACAACCAGCGCCGCGCCGTGATGGCCGCCGTCGACGGCGTCTCGGAGTTCGCCTTCCACACCCAGCTGCGTCCCGGCGAGACGGCCGAGGGCATGACGGACGCCGATGCGGTGGCGCTCTTCACCCAGTGCATGGGTATCGACATCCCGGTCGAGGTACTCTCCCGCGACGCCTGGATCGCCGGCCGCATGCTGGTCGCCGACCGTTATCGTCGTGGCCGGGTGTTCCTCGCCGGCGACGCCGTGCATCTCTTCACCCCCACCGGCGGCATGGGCTACAACACCGCCATCGAAGACGCGGTCAATCTCGGCTGGAAGCTCGCGGCGGTGATCCGCGGCGGCGCCCCCTCCGACCTCCTCGACACCTACGAGGGCGAGCGCCGGCCGATCGGCCTGCGCAACACCGGCTTCGCCCGCCGCTTCGCCGACGCCATCGGCCTCTATCGACCGAGCCCGGCGATCGAGGACGAGGGACCGGCCGGCGAGGCTGCCCGCCGCCGCGCCGGCGCCTATCTCCTCGGTCATGCCCGCGCCGAGTTCGACATTCCCGGCTTCACCCTCGGGGCACGCTACGACGGCTCGCCGATCGTCGCCGCAGAGGCCTCGCCGGTGCCGCCCGATTCGCCGACCGCCTATGCCCCCTCGGGTCGCCCCGGCGGCCGCGCCCCACACGTCTGGCTCGCCGACGGCCGCTCGCTCTACGACACCTTCGGCTTCGACTGGACGCTGCTGCGCCTCGGCCCGAACCCGCCCGATGGCGACGACTTCGTCGCCGCGGCGCGCCGGCTCGGCCTGTCGCTGACCGTCGTCGACTGCCATGATCCCGAAGCTCACGATCTCTACGAGACCGACCTCGCCCTCGTCCGCCCCGATCAGATCGTCGCCTGGCGGCGCTGGGGCAGGCCGACGGCGGGCGCCGAGGAGATCCTGGCTCGGGCCATCGGCCACGCGGTCGCCGATCGGCGGGCCGCCTGATCCGGCGAGAAGACCGGAAAGATCCGAAGACCGAAAGACGACGTTCAACAGGGAGAAGACGATGGTCCCTTCACGCAAGATGACGAGGCGAACCCTCGCAACGATGGCCGCCGGCGCTCTGGCGGCCTCCTTCAACCTGACCGGCCCGGCCGCGGCCGAGACCATCGAACTCAAGGTCTCGCACTACCTGCCGCCGAGCCACACCATCCAGAAGGAGCTGATCCGCTGGGCCGACGAAGTCGCCGCGAAGTCGGGTGGGCGGCTCAAGCTGACGGTCTTCCCGGCCGGCCAGATGGGTCCGCTGCCGCGCCAGTTCGACCTCGCCCGCACCGGCGTCGCCGATGTCGCGTTCTTCCTCCACGGCGCGCTGCCCGGCCGTTTCCCGTTGACCGAGGTGGCTCAGCTTCCCTACGTCTTCGACCACGCGACCGACAAGGGCACCAGGGCCATGTCGGTGTCCGAGGCCTCGGTGGTGATGACCGAACTCTCCGGCCGGCTCGCCAAGGAGCACGAGGGCACCCGCATCCTCTACGTCGTCACCTCGCCGACCGTCGGCGTCTACCTGCACAAGCCGGCGGTGCGCGATCCCAAGGGCCTCGCCGGCATGCGCATTCGCCACAACGGCCCGGTCACCTCGGCGATGGTCTCCGCCTGGGGCGCGAGCCCGGTGGCGATGCCGCCGTCGGAGGTCGCCGACGCGCTCGACAAGGGAACGCTCGACGGCATGATGTTCAACTTCGAAGCCGCCCAGGCCTTCCAGCTCGCCCGGAGCCTGAAGTCGGTGACGGTGCTCAACGCCACGGCGGCCACTTTCGGACTGGTGATGAACGAACAGAAGTACCGCTCCCTCCCTGAGGATCTGCGAAAGGTGATCGACGACACCACCGGCGTCGCCGCGGCGCGCCGGGTCGGCAAGGTCTACGACGACGCCGAGACCGCCGGCCGCGCCTATGTCTCCGGCGCCGGGGTGGAGATCGTCGATCCGACAGCGGCCGAGGCCGAAGCCTTCCGCACCCCGACCCTCGGCGTCGCCGACAAGGTCTTCGCCGCCGCCGGCGCCAAGGGTGCGGAGCTGAAGGCCTTCCGGGACGAACTCGTGGCGCGCGTCGCGGCGGGGGCGAAATGAACCGCGCCCCGCACCCGGCGGTCGGCGTCCTGGTCCGTGCCCTCACGGTGGTGGGCGCCGTCTCGCTGGCCGCGATGATGCTGTGGACGATCGCCGATGTCGGCCTGCGCGCGGTCGCCCACCGCGCGCTCGACGGCACCGTGGCGATCGTCGAGACGCTGCTCGTCCTCGTCGCCTTCTTCGCCCTCGCCGATTGCATCGCCCGCGACGAGATGATCCGCGTCGACATTCTCGACAACAACGTCGGCCGACGCACGCTGGACCGGTTGCGCCTTCTCGGTGACGTCGCCACGCTGGTCTTCCTCGGCCTCCTGGTCTTCACCCTCCTGACCCCGCTCGCCGACGCCTGGCGCTTCGGCGACGTCAAACCCGACGTGCCGGTGCCGATCTGGACGTTGCTCGCCGCGATCGAGGTGGCGCTCGTCGCCGCCACGCTGGTCGTCGCCGTCCGCATCCTGCGTATGCTGCGCGGCCGCTTCGGCGGTCGACCGGTCCCGGCCTCGAAGGACGGGGGAGCGGCCTCATGAGTGCCCCGACCATCGGCCTCCTCGGCGTGGCCTCGCTCGTCGTGCTGATCATGATCCGCGTCCCCGTCGGGGTGGCGCTCGGTCTCGTCGGCTTCACCGGCTACGTGGCGCTCGAGGGCACCACCAAGGCGCTCTTCGTCTTCGGTGGCGTGCCGCTCGAACTCGCTTCGGCCTATTCGCTGTCGGTGCTGCCTCTGTTCACGCTGATGGGCGCCTACGCCACGCTCGCCGGCCTCTCAACCGACCTCTTCCGTGCCGCCAACTCCGTCTTCGCCTCGACCCGCGGCTCGCTCGCCATGGCGGCGATCGGCGCCTCGGCCGCCTTCGGTGCGGTCTGCGGCTCGTCGGTGGCGACCGCCGCCACCATGGGGCGCATCTCGATCCCGGAGATGCTGAAGAACGGCTACGCGCCGGGCCTCGCCGCCGGTGCGGTGGCGGCCGGCGGCACGCTCGGCATCCTCATCCCGCCGTCGCTGATCCTGATGATCTACGCCATCATCGCCCAGCTCTCGGTGATCAAGTTGTTCCTCGCCGCCGTGGTGCCCGGGATCCTCCTCACGCTCTTCTACATGGCGACCGTCTTCGTCTGGACCCGCCTCGCGCCGAAGGCGGCGCCGGCCATCCCCGCCGGCGGACTGCGCGAGACCGGCCGACTGCTCCTGCGCGTCTGGGACGTCTCGACGCTCTTCGCCGTCACCTTCGGCGGCATCTGGTTCGGCTGGTTCTCGCCGACCGAGGCCGCGGCCGTCGGCGCCTTCGGCGCACTGCTGCTGGGGCTCTGGCGGCGGACGCTGAGCCGCACCGCCATCCTCGACGGCCTCGGCGAGACGGCGCGCATCACCGCCAACATCGTCCTCATCGTCGTCGGCTCGACGATCTTCTCCTACTTCGTGGTGCAGACCTCGATCGCCCAGAATCTGGTCGGCTGGATCCGCGGCACCAGCCTGTCGCCGACCACGGTGATGGTGCTCCTGGTGATCGTCTACATCTTCCTCGGCTGCTTCCTCGAGGGCATCGGCATGGTGCTCGTCACCGTCCCGGTGTTCCTGCCGCTGGTCATCGCCAACGGCTTCGATCCGGTGTGGTTCGGGGTGCTCCAGGTGATCGTCGTCGAGATCGGGTTGATTCACCCGCCGATCGGCATGAACCTCTTCGTCATCCGCGCCCAATCGCCGGAGATCTCGCTGCGCGACATGTACGGCGGCGTTCTGCCGTTCCTCGCCGCGCCGCTGCTGCTCATCGTCCTGCTGATCCTCTATCCCGATCTGGCGCTCTGGCTCTCGCGGGCGCTGTGAACCGCCCGCTCGCCGATCGCCGTCTCCCACTCGCGCCCCTCGGAGCCCGTCCATGGCCGACCCCGTGAAGTCCCCCACCGCCGCCAAGGTGATCATCACCTGCGCGGTGACCGGCGGTATCCACACCCCGACCATGTCGGACGCGTTGCCCTACCGTCCCCAGGACATCGCGACCCAGGCGATCGCCGCCGCCGAGGCCGGCGCCGCCGTCCTCCATCTCCATGCCCGCCATCCCGAGACCGGCCGGCCCTCGCCGCATCCGGAGGACTTCCTGTCGTTCCTGCCGCAGATCAAGCAGGCGACCGACGCCGTCCTCAACATCACCACCGGCGGCAGCCTCGACATGACGGTCGAACAGCGGCTGGCCGCGGCCCTGCGCCTAGCACCGGAGATGTGCTCGCTCAACATGGGGTCGATGAACTTCGGCATCTTCCCGCTCGCGGAGCGCTACTCGAACTGGAAATTCGATTGGGAGGAGCCCTATCTGCGCGGCACCGACGACTTCATCTTCCGCAACACCTTCCGCGACATCGCCCGCATCCTGGAGCTGCTCGGCGAAGGCCACGGCACCCGCTTCGAGCACGAATGCTACGATGTCGGCCACCTCTACAACCTCGCCCATTTCGTCGATCGCGGGCTGGTGAAGCCGCCGTTCTTCGTCCAGATGATCTTCGGCATTCTCGGCGGCATCGGTGCCGACCCGGAGAATCTGTCGTTCATGAAGCGCACCGCCGACAAGCTGTTCGGCAAGGACTATCGCTGGTCCGTGCTCGCCGCCGGCCGTCACCAGATCCCGTTCTGCACCCAGGCGGCGATGCTCGGTGGCTCGGTCCGCGTCGGGCTCGAGGACAGTCTCTTCATCGGCCGCGGCAAGTTGGCGGCGAACAACGCCGAACAGGTCGCCAAGATCCGGCGCATCGTCGAGGAATTGGGCCTGGAGGTCGCCACACCGGCCGAAGCGCGCGCCATGCTCGCCCTCAAGGGCGGCGATCGCGTCGCGTTCTGACGGAGCCGCGGAACACGGCCGTCTCCGCCTCGCGGCTCGGCGTCGAAGCGCGCGCGATCGCTTCGCGCTCCGGCTGTCGCAGGAAGGTCCGCGCCGGAAGGGGAGGGGCGCTCGCCGAGGGCTCGTCGAGCGGCCCCGGACGCGCCGCGCCTTCCGTCTCGGCGGATTGCCGGTCGGGCTCCGGGTCTCGGGAAGTCCTGCTCGCCCGCCTTCACGGCGGCGCCCCGCTCAGTCGGACCGCGCTGCCGCCATGATGGATTGCAACGATGCGAGCTCCGCCGCACCTTCGCGTACCATGAATTCGAGGAAGGTCGCGGCCGTCAGGGAGAGGTGCTTTCCGGCCAGGTGGACGGCGTTCCAGGTGCGGCGCAAGGGGAAGCCGACCACGTCGAGGATCGCGATGCGGCCGCTCTCCAGTTCCGCCGACAGTGTGCTGGCCGACACCACCGATACACCCAGACCGGCGATGACGGCCTGCTTGATCGCCTCGGTGGATCCCAGTTCCATGTAGACGTTGAGCGAGCGGCGGTGTTCCGCCACGAGCCCCTCCATCGCCGACCGGGTGCCGGAGCCGACCTCGCGGATCAGATGGTTCTCCGCCGCGAAGCGCTCGAGCGGGATGTCGCGCTCGTGCGCCAGCGGATGGTCGCGATAGGAGATGGGAACCAGGAGATTCTCGAGAAACGGCCGTGAACTCAACGTGAGGCCGTCCGGCACCTGACCCATGACGACGAAGTCGTCCTCGTTCGAGATCAGCCGCTCGATGACGCGTTCGCGGTTGGTGACCTTGAGCTGCGGCTGCACCTCCGGATGCTCGCGCAGGAAGCGGCCGAGGAAGTGCGGCATGAAGAACTGGGCCGAGGTCACGCAGGCCAGACACAACGGACCGGCCACGTGCCCCTTGAGATCGCCCACGCTGGCGGCGAGTTGCTTCAGCTGGTTCAGGACGCCGACCGCGGTGGCATAGACCTCTTCGCCGGCCCGGGTGAGAAAGATCTTCTTTCCCAACTGCTCGAGCAGCGGCATGCCGATGCTCTCCTCCAGACGCTTGATCTGGATCGATACCGCCGGCTGGCTGAGATGTAGCTCCTCCGCCGCACGGGTATAGCTGCGGTGGCGTGCCACGGCTTCGAACAGCCGGATCTGTTGTAGGGTCCATCTGCGGATCATAAACCACCGTATATGCTGATCATATCAATAAATAATTGTTATTAATTTTCGATGCCGGGTAGTGTCAACCCAATCGCGCATCGGACCGACCCGCGGGGCGGTGAATGCGTGCCGGAATCCAACCTTCGATCCAGAGGAGTGTGGCATGGCCAAGACTTACCAAGCGGGCGTCAAAGAATACCGCGAAACCTACTGGGAGCCGACGTACACGCCCAAGGAATCCGACGTTCTGGCGGTGTTCAAGATCGTTCCGCAGGCCGGCGTGCCGCGTGAGGAAGCCGCCGCCGCCGTGGCCGCGGAATCGTCGACCGCCACCTGGACGACGGTGTGGACCGACCTGCTGACCGACATGTACTACTACAAGGGCCGCGCCTACGCGATCGAGGACGTGCCCGGCGACGACGAAGCGTTCTACGCCTTCATCGCCTATCCGATGGGCCTGTTCGAAGAAGGCTCCATCGTCAACGTCTTCACGTCGCTGGTCGGCAACGTGTTCGGCTTCAAGGCCGTGCGTTCGCTCCGCCTCGAAGACGTGCGCTTCCCGCTGTGGTTCGTCGTCACCAACCCCGGCCCGCCGCACGGACTCTACGTCGAGCGCGACAAGCTGAACAAGTACGGCCGCCCGCTGCTCGGCTGCACCATCAAGCCGAAGCTCGGCCTGTCGGCCAAGAACTACGGCCGCGCCGTCTACGAGTGTCTGCGTGGCGGTCTCGACTTCACCAAGGACGACGAGAACGTCAATTCGCAGCCGTTCATGCGCTGGCGTGATCGCTTCGCCTTCTGCCAGGAGGCCATCGACAAGGCCGAAGCGGAGACCGGCGAATACAAGGGTCACTATCTCAACGTGACCGCCCCGACCGTCGAGGACATGTTCGAGCGCGCCGAGTACGCCAAGGAGATCGGCTCCAAGATCATCATGTCCGACTTCATCACCCTCGGCTGGGCGGCGCACACCTCCCTGTCCAAGTGGTGCCGTAAGAACGGCATGCTGCTGCACGTCCATCGCGCCATGCACGCGGTGATCGACCGCAACCCGAAGCACGGCATCAACTTCCGCGTCCTGACCAAGATGCTGCGCCTGATGGGCGGCGATCACCTCCATTCCGGCACCGTCGTCGGCAAGCTCGAGGGCGATCGCGAAGCCACCCTCGGCTGGATCGGCATGATGCGCGACCGCTACACCAAGGAAGATCGCGCCAAGGGCATCTTCTTCGATCAGGACTGGGGCCAGATGCCCGGCCTGTTCCCGGTCGCCTCCGGCGGCATCCATGTCTGGCACATGCCCGCCCTGGTCTCGATCTTCGGCGACGACTCCGTTCTCCAGTTCGGTGGCGGCACCATCGGTCACCCCTGGGGCAACGCCGCCGGCGCTGCGGCCAACCGCGTCGCGCTGGAAGCCTGCGTCCAGGCCCGCAACGAAGGCCGTCACCTCGAGAAGGAAGGCAAGGACATCCTGACCAGGGCTGCCCAGCATTCCCCCGAGCTGAAGATCGCCATGGAGACCTGGAAAGAGATCAAGTTCGAGTTCGATACCGTCGACAAGCTGGACGTCGGCCACCGTTGATCCGTCAAGCCAGACAATCGAAAGGAATCAGCTATGAGCAACCTTCAGGACTACAACTCTCGCCTGGGCGATCCGGCCAGCAAGCGGTTCGAGACTTTTTCCTACCTGCCGCAGATGAACACCGATGAGATCCGCAAGCAGGTGCAGTACATCGTCGATCGGGGTTGGAACCCCGCCGTCGAGCACTGCGAGCCGGAAAATGCGATGCATTGCTACTGGTACATGTGGAAGCTGCCGATGTTCGGCGAGACCGACGTCGATCGCATCCTCGCGGAGTGCGAAGCCTGCCACAAGGCGAACCCGAAGCATCTGGTCAAGTTGATCGGCTACGACAACGCCCGCCAGACCCAGGGCACCGCCATGCTGCTGTTCCGTCCCGGCGCCTGACGCTCGGACAGGTGAACGGAGACCCCGCTCCGGTGGGGTCTCCCCGCCCGGATCGGGGAAAGGGCGACCGCGTTTCCGCGCCCCGGCCGTTCGAACGACGCGAGAGTGAAGCCATGACCGACATCGCCAGCCAGTACCGCGTCAAGTCCGAGCCCTACTACAAGGCGGTCGGCAAGGAGATCGCCCAGTACGAGGCCGCCTACGACGCCCGCCTGCCGATGATGTTGAAAGGTCCGACCGGCTGCGGCAAGTCGCGCTTCGTCGAATACATGGCCTTCAAGCTCGGCAAGCCGCTCATCACCGTGGCCTGCAACGAAGACATGACCGCCGCCGATCTGATCGGCCGCTTCCTCCTCGACAAGGACGGTACGCGCTGGCAGGACGGCCCACTGACCACCGCGGCGCGGATCGGCGCCATCTGCTACCTGGACGAAGTCGTCGAAGCGCGGCAGGACACCACCGTGGTGATCCATCCCCTGACCGACCATCGCCGCGTCCTTCCGCTCGACAAGAAGGGTGAACTGGTCGAAGCCCATCCCGACTTCCAGCTGGTGATCTCCTACAACCCCGGCTACCAGTCGCTGATGAAGGACCTCAAGCAGTCCACCAAGCAGCGCTTCGGTGCGCTGGACTTCGATTATCCCGAGCCCGCCATCGAGGCCGAGATCATCGCCCACGAAGGCAAGGTGGACAGAGCCGTCGCGGAGAAGCTGGTCCAGGTGGCGGCGCGGTCGCGCAACCTCAAGGGCCACGGCCTCGACGAGGGCATTTCCACGCGTCTCCTGGTCTACGCCGCCACGCTGATCGGCAGGGGCATCCCGGCGACGGACGCCTGCCAGATCGCACTGGTGCGTCCGCTCACCGACGATCCCGACATGCGCGACGCTCTCGACGCCGCGGTCGGAACCTTCTTCGCCTGATCTCCCGAGCCCGAGGGCACGCACGGGTCACGCCCCTCTCCCCCGGGGACGTGGCCCGGCGCGGCTCCCGCCACGGCTGCCGTCTCCGGTCGATCCGGCGAAACCGTCAGGAGCAGACATGGCCATCGATCTGAACCAGTACGGCGAATATCTCGAGCACCTGAACCCGGAGCTCACCGGGGTGCTGGAAGGCACCTTCCACGAAGCGGCGCGGACGATGAGCGCCGGGGCGCTGCAGCATTATCTGGAGGGTGCCAAGGGCCTCTCGAACCTGGGGCGCGGCAACGATCTCGTCGTCACCTACCTTCAGGAAATGCCGTTGGTGGCGAAGGAACTCGGCGACGAGGTGGTGAAGGACGCCGTCCTCGCCGCGATGAAGCTCTCCTCCATGACCTCCGGCGAGGTCATCGGCCTGTTCTTCTCCGCCCTGCCCACGGCCGCCCGCCGGTTGGGCGACATGGGCCTGATGCGCGCCTATCTCCAGTTCCTGCACCAACTCGCCGCTCGCGCGCCGCGCGCCTTGCGGCCGATGTTCGGCATCCTCGACGAACTCCTGTCCAAGTTGACCCTCGGCGGCCTGCGGCGTTGGGCCTTCTTCGGCGCCGACGCCTATCGCACCGATTTCAAGAACCAGATGTGCTATTTCTCTCTGCAGACCGCCGACAGTCAGGCGATGCTGCAGAAGGAACGCAAGGGCACGCTGTTCGTCGACAACCAGCGCAAGCTCTCCGCCTATCTGCGCGCCCTGTGGGGCCGCGACTTCTGGCTGCGCCCGGCGGCTGCCGACCGTTCGGAATTCAAACCCTACCTGGAAGGCCACATCCTTCACCTGCCGGATGCCGTGGACGATCTGGCGGGCCTGAAGGGCATCGACGTCTACCGGGCCGTGGCCGCCCATCTCGCCGCCCACGTCGCTCATACCTCGGCGCCGATTTCCGCCCAGGAACTGAACCCGGCGCAGATGTACCTCATCGGGCTCGTCGAAGATGCGCGGGTCGAATACAACGCCGTGCGCGCCCTACCGGGTCTCAAGCTGCTCTGGCGCACGCTGCTGAGCGCGGAAAAGGAGGGCCGGGTCGAACACGAGGCGCAGGCCTGGCTCGAGAAGCTCGCCCTCCACCTGCTCGACGCCGAGACGCCCACCGGCGATGCCGATCTCGATGCACTGGCCGCCCGTTTCCACGCCGGCATCGAGGCCAACCGGGGCGACAACCTGTTCTCCTGGCACCTCGGGATGGAACTCTACCATCTGTTGGTGCAGCGCCGAGCGCTGCCGTCGTTGCGCCAGCTCGAGAGCCTGCGTCTGCCCCATCGCGACGACAACCGCTTCGTCTGGCAGTTCGAGGAGTTCTCCTGGCAACGCAGCGTCGAGATCCTCCAGGGCCGGAAGCAGGTGCGCAAACGCGTCTCGCTGATGGAATTCGTCAACGAGGTGGAGGTCGAGACCGCCGGCGACGACGCTCAGGAGGTGTGGATCCTCGACGGCGTGCTCCATGACGACGACGGCACCACCTTCAACGAGAAATACGGCAAGGAGCCGGTGTCGGATCCCTACCATTACCAGGAGTGGGACTACCAGATTCAGCTTCATCGGCCGGATTGGGTCACGCTCTACGAGCGGCGCATGCCGAAGGAAGACCCCGACACCATCGACGACATCATTCGTCGTCACAAGCCGATCGCCAGCCGCCTGCGCCAGATCGTCGACCGTCTGCGCCCCCAGGGCGTGATGCGCGAACGCAAGCTCGAGGACGGCGACGAGCTGGACCTCAACGCCGCCGTCGACGCCATGGTCAACCTGCGCGCCGGCCTCGATTTCGACAACCGCATCACCATGCGCTACGTGTTGAAGCGGCGAGATCTGGCGGTGCTGATCCTGCTCGACCTCTCCGAATCCACCAACGAGAAGGTTCAGGGGACGGACGATACGGTGATCGGTCTGACCCGCGAGGCGGCCGCTCTGCTCGCCACCGCGGTGGGCAACATCGGCGACCCCTACGCCATCCACGGCTTCTGCTCGGACGGCCGTCACGACGTCAAATACTACCCGATCAAGACCTTCGAAGGCCGCTTCGACGACGAGGCCAAAGGGCGTCTCGCCGGCATGCGCGGCGGCTATTCCACCCGCATGGGCACGGCGCTGCGTCATGCCGGGCGTCATCTCCTGCATCAGCCGCAGAAGAAGAAGCTGCTTCTGCTCGTCACCGACGGCGAGCCGGCCGACGTCGACGAGCGCGATCCGCAATACCTGCGCCACGATACCAAGAAGGCGGTGGAGGAGTTGCGCACACAGGGCGTGAACACCTTCTGCCTGACCCTGGATCCGAACGCCGATCGCTACGTCGAGCGCCTCTTCGGACCCGCCGGCTACACCATCGTCGACCGGGTCGAGCGCCTTCCCGAACGGCTTCCGCAGCTGTTCGTCGAACTCACCGGCTGACGCCCGACGGATCGGCCGATGCGACGTGACGACGACGGGTGACACGCATGTACGATCGTCTGAACGATCTGCCGGTGTTGGACACGTATCCCTCGCGCGTCCCCGCGGCCGTCTGGAACATCTGGCGGCGCTATCGCAGCCGCATGCATCGCGGTGCGTGCTTCGGCCTCGAGGGGTTGGCACCGATGTCTCTCCTGTTGGAGGAGGACGCATGGGTGCTGATGGATTCGGGGCGGCACGACATGCCCGTGCTGGCCTGGTCGGACTTCCGCGACCAGGGACGGGGCCTCCACGAACCGGTGCGCTGCATCGTGCGGCACTATCACCAGGGGGCCTCGGCCGTGCGCGACAAGGCGCTTGCCCTCATGGCGGAAGAACTCGAAACTCGCCTGCGAGAAAGGTGACGCCATGAGTGAACGCAGCTACCCCGGCCTCCTGGACGATCGGGACGGTGGCCTCACCGATTTCGGCCGCACGGTCATGGACGCGCGCGTGTTCGGGTTCATTCCCGAGACCGAGACCTGTGCCGGCTGGGAGGTGGGGCGGCTGCAGGGCCTCGCCGATCAGGTGAGCCGGGCCTGGGCCCCCTATCGCGGCCTGCCGAGCCTCCTGCCCGATGCGCAACGGGATCTCCATGGTCGCATTTATGCGGAGGCCATCTCCCGTGCTCGCGCCGCCGGCTGGGATCCCGAACTGCGCGACGAGGATTGATCGGCGATTTCCCGTCCGAGCGACGGTGCCCATCCCGACGCCCGCCTCTTTCGCGAACCTCGCGCATGTCACGACGACAGGATCGTGCCGGCCGATGAAGTGCCGGCATGGGTGGTCCGGTCCCTGAACACCGGAACATTCGGAGTTGGAGTTTTCGGTCCGATCGCCCCGGGCGGTCCCGAGAGAGCCGTCCGCTTCCGTCGAACCGGCTGCCGGTCGCCGCCCGCAGCGACTCGGCACGCCGAGATCGCATCGGACGTCGCCGCATCGGCGTCGGCTCAACCATCCTCGAGAGCTTCGAGGATGAAGGTCGAGCGCGTCGCCGCCACACCGGGGACGTTCTGCACCCGCGCCGGCATGATCTGCGAGAAATGCGCCATGTCGTGCGCCACCACCTCGATCTGGACGTCGCAGTCGCCGGAGCCGATCCAGCAACCGACGACGTCGTCGATGGCGCGGAGCGAGTGGCCGAGGCTCGGGCGATCGCCCGGTGGATCTCCATGTCGATCTCGAACAGATCGAGAGGGTCGACGTCGGGCGGTGCGCCGTCCGAGCGATGCTGTATCTCGGCGATCACCCCGATTTCTTCGACCGTGGCGTTGCGGCACGCCGGTTCCCCCGACGGCGCCTCCAGCGCGCGGATCACGTCGATGTCGGCGATCACCTCGCGCAGGCTCGGGTTCGCGACGATCGGAGTGTCGGGAGCCGGGCCGGGTGGCGCTGCGCGCCGTCGCGGGCGAGAGGGGCGTCCGCGAAGCAGAGCTGTCGTACCGCCGTGGTGGGCGCGCCTCATGCGCAGAGGGACGATGGCCCTGGTGGCGAGGTGACGCACCTCGAGGGACCTCGAGCGGTCCTGCCGAATCCCGCGTTTCGTGACTGTCGATCGCTTCGATTTCGACCTATCGGTCATGCCGAAATGTCTCATGAGGGGCGAACATCATACGAAAAGCCCCTGATTTTTGCCGGTAGACCGCCGAATTTTCGCGATGCAGCAACGAATTCGAGTTGCGCACCTCAAAAAATAGAGGAATCTGTGGACCCCGAAGGCGGCACTCACCAGGGCCGAGGCCCACCTCGCTCCGTTCCGCGTGACCGACGCTTCCGACGACACCGCGCCCGCCGGGCGGCGATGCCTCGACATCCGAAGAGCCCGCCGGTCAACGGCGGATCCGCCCTCCCGCGAGAGGGCATCAGGAGGACTGACGATGAAACTCATCCACATGCTGACCGGCTCTCTCACGGCTCTGACCGTATGCTTGCCTCTGTCCCTGGCCAACGCCAGCGAGGCGGCGCCGGTGATCGGGTTCTCCATCGACGATCTGCGCGTCGAGCGCTGGGCTCGCGACCGCGACTACTTCGTCGCCGCCGCCAAGGAGCTCGGCGCCACCGTCTCCGTGCAGTCGGCCGATGCGAACGAGGAGAAGCAGATCAAGCAGGTCGAGAACCTCATCGCGCAGAAGGTCGACGCGATCGTCATCGTTCCGATGAACTCCAAGGTCTTCACCGCCGTGGTCGACGAGGCGCACAAGGCGGGCATCAAGGTGCTCTCCTACGACCGCCTGATCCTCAATGCCGACGTCGACGCCTACATCTCCTTCGACAACGAGCGCGTCGGCTATCTCCAGGCCGAGGCGGTGCTGAAGGCCAAGCCGGAAGGCCGCTACTACATGCTCGGCGGCTCGCCGACCGACAACAACGCCAAGTTGCTGCGCGCCGGCCAGGAGAAGGCGCTGAAGGCCGCCGTCGATGCCGGCAAGGTCAAGATCGTCGGTTCGCAGTGGGTGCCGGAATGGAGCCCGACCGCCGCGCTGTCGATCATGGAGAACGCGCTGACCGCCAACCAGAACAAGATCGATGCGATCGTCGCCTCGAACGACGGCACCGCCGGCGGCGCCATCCAGGCGCTGGCGGCGCAAGGGTTGGCCGGCAAGGTTCCGATCTCGGGTCAGGACGCCGATCTCGCCGCCATCAAGCGCGTCAAGGCCGGCACTCAGACGGTCACCATCTACAAGCCGCTGAAGCTGATTGCCACCGAGGCGGCCAAGCTGACGGTCCAGATGGTCAGGAAGCAGGCCCCGGCCTTCAACGCCAAGCTCGACAACGGCAAGAAGCAGGTCGACAGCCTGCTGCTGACCCCGGTCCCGCTGACCAAGGACAACGTCGACATGGTCGTCACCGACGGCTTCTACACCAAGGAACAGGTCGACGGTAAGTGAGTGAACCGCGTCCCGCGGCGGCCCTCCCGGCCGTCGTGGGCCTCTTCGGGTGGACGGCGAGGCGACCCGCGCGGTCGTCCCGCCTCCACCGACCGCCGCCGTCCGCTCCGCAGCGACGAAGATGGTGGACGGCCGAGCCGGATTCCGCCGGCACCGCTTGTGTCGGGGATCGAGATCGTGGTCCCGTGGAGGGGGCGAGCGGTTCGGGGATCTTCGGACGTGGGCCGACGCGAAGGACAGCGATCATGGCCGACTATCTTCTCGAGATGCGCGGCATCACCAAGGAATTCTCCGGCGTCAAGGCGATCGACGGCATCGATCTCGCGGTGCGTCCCGGCGAGTGTGTCGGGCTGTGCGGCGAGAACGGCGCCGGCAAGTCGACGCTGATGAAGGTGCTCTCGGCGGTCTATCCGCCCGGAACCTGGTCGGGCACCATCCTCTGGGAAGGCAAGGAACTCCACGCCCGCAACATCCGCGAGACGGAGGAGGCCGGCATCGTCATCATCCATCAGGAACTGATGATGGTGCCGCATCTGTCGGTCGCCGAGAACATCTTCCTCGGCTCCGAGCCGACCACCCGCGCCGGCTTCGTCGACTACGACGCGATGAACGCCTGCGCCGCCGAGCTGATGAAGCAGCTCAAGATGCCGGACATCAACGTCGCTCTGCCGGTGATGGCCTATTCGGGCGGCAAGCAGCAGCTGATCGAGATCGCCAGGGCGTTGAACAAAAACGCCAAGCTGCTCATCCTCGACGAGCCGACCTCGGCGCTCACCGCCGCCGAGACCGAGACGCTGCTCTCCCTCGTCAAGGAGTTCAAGGCGCGCGGCATGGCCTGCGTCTACATCTCCCACAAGCTCGACGAGGTGGCCGAGATCGCCGACACGGTCACGGTCATCCGCGACGGCACCCACGTCGCGACCCGTCCGATGGCGGACCTCACCACCGACAAGATCATCACCCTGATGGTCGGGCGCGAGATGAAGAACCTCTTCCCGCGGGAGGAACACGAGATCGGCGAGGTCGTCTTCGCCGCGAAGAACATCACCGTCTGGGACACCTCCAACACCGCGCGTAAGCTCGTCGACGACGTCTCCTTCGAGCTGCGCCGCGGCGAGGTCCTCGGCGTCGCCGGCCTCGTCGGCGCCGGCCGCACCGAACTCGCCTCTCACCTCTTCGGCTGCTGGAAAGGCGCTCACCAGGGCACGATCGTGCTCGACGGCAAGGAGATCCGGATACGTTCGCCGCGGGACGCGGTGCGCCAGGGCATCTGCATGGTGCCGGAGGACCGCAAGCGCCACGGTATCGTGCCGCTGATGGGGGTGGGCCACAACATCACCATGTCGGTGCTCGGTCGCTTCACCCGCCGCGGCCTGATCGACGCCGAGACCGAGATGGCGGCGATCCAGGGCGAAATCCGCCGCATGCGGATCAAGACCGCTCAGCCGCTCCTGCCCATCGCTTCGCTCTCCGGCGGCAATCAGCAGAAGGCGGTCGTCGCCAAGATGCTGTTGCCGAACCCGCGCGTCCTCATCCTCGACGAGCCCACCCGTGGCGTCGACGTCGGCGCCAAGTACGAGATCTACAAGCTGATCTTCGAACTCGCCAAGCAGGGCGTCGCGGTGCTGATGATCTCCTCGGAACTGCCCGAGGTGCTCGGCATCTCCGACCGCGTCCTGGTGATGGGGGAGGGACGTCTCAGAGGCGACTTCCCCAACACCGGACTGTCACAAGAGAAGATTCTCGCCGCCGCTCTCGGCAAGCAGGATCAGGTCGCCGCCTGAGGGCGCGAACATCGGACGAGCGTCATGACCTTTTCGAGCAAAGACCTGAGGACCTTCCTCTCCACCTACAAGATCGTCGCGTTGCTCATGATCATCGCGGTGATCTGGACCTTCTTCGGGGCCATGACCTACGATGCCGATCTCGGTGGCTCGCAGTTCCTCACGGCACGCAACTTCTCCAACCTGCTGCGCCAGATGGCGATCACCGGCATGCTCGCCTCGGCGATGGTGTTCATCATCGTCGCCGGTGAGATCGACCTCTCGGTCGGTTCGCTCCTCGGCCTGCTCGGCGGCATCGCAGCGGTGCTCGACGTCCTGTTTCACTGGCCGCTCGCCGGCACGATCGCCGTGGTCATCCTGCTGGGCATCACCATCGGCACCTTCGTCGGCTGGCTGACCGCCTACCAGGGCATCCCGTCCTTCATCGTCACCCTCGGCGGTATGCTGGTCTTCCGCGGCGCCGTGCTCGGCCTCACCGGCGGCATCACCGTCGCCCCGGCCTCCGAGGAGTTGAAGTACATCGGCCAAGGCTACCTTCCCGGCATCATGGGCAACGCCCTCGCCGTGCTGCTCTTCGTGCTGCTCGTCGTTCTCGCCTTCCGCACCCGCGCCGGCCGCCGGAAGAACGACCTGCCGGTTTCCTCGATGCCGATGGAGATCGCCCGTCTCGGCGCCATCGGTGCCGTCATCCTCGGCTTCGTGCTGACGCTCAACAGCTATCAGGGCGTGCCGGTGCCGGTGTTGATCCTGCTGGTCATCCTCGGCGTCTTCACCATCATCGGCAACAAGACGGTCTTCGGCCGGCGCATCTACGCCGTCGGCTCCAACCTCGAGGCGACGCGCCTGTCGGGCGTCGACGTCAACCTCGTCAAGGTGATGGTCTTCGCGCTGATGGGCCTGATGTGCGCGCTCGCCGGCCTGACCACGACGGCTCGTCTCGCCGCGGGCACGCCATCGGCCGGTACCGGCGCCGAACTCGACGCCATCGCCTCGTGCTTCATCGGCGGCACCTCGATGCGCGGCGGCATCGGCACGGTGATCGGCGCCCTCGTCGGTGCGCTCATCATGGCGAGCCTCGACAACGGCATGTCGATGCTCGGCGTCGAAACCTTCTGGCAGCAGATCGTCAAGGGCCTGATCCTGGTGCTCGCCGTGTGGATGGACATCGTCTCCTCCGGCAACACCCGTTGATACCGGGCTCATGAAATTCGGTGGGTCCGGCTTTCATGAGCATTACGGCCCGACCGGCCGGCGCCCGTTCGGGCTCGCCTTCGCCGAAGAAGTTTCGAACGGATCGAAACTTGTTCACCCCGGTCTGACCTCCCGAGCGCGCGGGATCGCGCTCGCCTGCCCCGGCCGGGCGACCGGCCGGGGCTTTTCTTCGTCTCGGGCTCGGTTTCGTGGGCGCGGCGGCCGGCGCCGGACACGAAACGACGCGCCGACCCGGCGATCGGCGCGTCGACGGGGGAGGGCGAAAGGCGATCGATCGCGCCTCAGCAGAGATCGATCACCACCTCAGGCTCGTAGCCGGCCGCCAGCACCGCGACGGTCGGCTCCGGCGTCAACACCATGACCTCTTCGTCCGGGTGGACCTCTTCCGCCGGCCCGTAGCCGCCGTGCGACCACGGCCGCGCACCACCGCGCCAGCGCAGCAACGGCCGGTGGGCGGCGCCCTCGCGGGTGAAGAACACGCCGTCGGGCAGATCGCCGAGGCGCCGGCGATGGCTGCGCCTGACGCCGTCCGCGAACCGCGCCTCGGCCAGCGTACCGTCGATTTCGGCGACGCGCGGCGTCACGTCCTCGTCCTGCCCGCGCGAGCGCTGCCACGCCGCCGCATAACGCAGGAAGGCCGGGCGTCGGCAACTGGCGCAGGGCCGATGCCCGGCGGCGAGCGCCACCGCCTCGTCGGCGAAGAACAGCGGCGTGTAGCGCCCGGGCGTGTCGAAGACGATCGGATCGAGCAGGCCGTGCGACAGTCGGCAGGTGATCCACCGCGTCTCGGTCGAATGATAGTCGTGGCGGATCGACCCGTCGTGGGCGTGCAGGTCGCCGCGATTGCCGAGGAGACGACCGCGCTCGGGCACGGCTTCGAGAGTTCCGAAAGGGGTCACGCGATTGCGGCGAGGCATGAGGATCTCCGGCCGGGCGATGGACGAGGATACGACGAAAGGCGGTCGCGGACACCATCGCCGCGACCGCCGATGACGTGCGGGGGAAGAGGCTCATGAGACCTGTGCGCGGATAGCCCTCGACGACCGTCATCTGACGTGATTCACTCAATCAACACAATGGATTGGGGTGT